>JARBUB010000282.1 GCA_029239905.1 Clostridia bacterium | reverse complement strand
CTATTTGGATTTAAGCGAATGTACTTGGTGTCAAGGCACTGAGCAAAGCCTTGAGGATGCATTACATGAAGTCTCAAATGTATTAAAGGCAAGTGACATTGAAGTTATACTGAACAAAATAAACGTTATAAGTGAAGAACTTGCAATAAAGCACAAGTTTATTAGCTCTCCTACAATCCGTGTAAATGGCACAGATATTCAAATGGATATCAAAGAGAAGAAATGTGAATCTTGCGGCGATTTATGCGGTGATACCGTTGATTGCCGTGTTTGGGAATTTAATGGCGAGGAGTATACAGTACCACCGAAAGCATTGATTATTGAAGGCATTCTAAAGATCGTATTTGGTGGAGAAGGTCAAAGCAAAGAGAACAACGCTTATAAGCTGCCAGAGAATCTACAGAGATTTTATACAGCAATGAAGGAAAAAGCGAGTAATAAACCTTGTTGTGGTGGGGATAATTCAAATAATTGTTGCGGATAAGGATAGGAGGATAACTCCTATCTTTTATTTTGTTTAGATATTGACAACGCAAAACTAGAGTACTAATATATAGATATACCCATATGCGTATATTGGTATTTTCAAGGTCTATTATTTATATAACAAAGGATGTGATTATGTGGAAAAGCTTTTAAATACATTTAAGGTATTATCAGATGAAACACGCGTAAGATTATTAGTGATGTTGTATCATAAAAAATTATGCGTCTGTGAACTTTGTGGAGTATTAGGAGAATCACAGCCTAAAGTTTCAAAACACTTGGCAAAACTAAGGGACATGGGTTTTGTGAAGGACGAAAGACAGGAACAGTTTATATTTTATTATTTAAACATGGATAATAAGATGCTAAATACAATTTTACAGGAAATCGTAGTTAACCTGGGGGAATATCCAACATTAGCTAAAGATTTGCAGCAGCTAGAAGGCGTAGAAAAATTTATACAAATATGTGAACCAAAATAAATAGGATTGAATTCAGGAAGGTGATTTTGTGGGTGTTATAACAGGTTTATTCAGTTGGCTTAATGCACAATTGTTAAAGATGACATGGTTATCAGAGTTAATCAGGCTTTTGGTAGAAAAGGGTTTTGGCTTATCTATTCAAACAAGGCTAGGTGGAAGCATACATTTTTTCATATACGATGTAATAAAGATTTTTATACTTTTATCAGTACTAATCTTTGTCATATCATATATACAAAGCTATTTCCCACCGGAACGAACCAAAAAGCTATTAGGAGGAGTGAAAGGGATAAAGGGCAATATACTGGGCGCATTGCTTGGTACGATTACACCCTTTTGCAGCTGTTCAAGCATTCCTTTGTTTATCGGTTTTACGTCAGCTGGACTGCCATTAGGAGTGACCTTCTCATTCTTAATATCCTCTCCGCTAGTAGATTTGGCTTCCATGTTGATACTAACATCATTCTTTGGGATTAAAATTGCAATAGCTTATGTGGTTGTAGGTCTGATTCTTGCAGTTACCGGAGGCACTATTATTGACAAGCTTGGTCTGGAAAAATATGTTGAAGGCTATGTTAGAGAAGCGGAGAATATTGATCTTGAACCAATTGAGTTGAGTAGAAGAGAAAGAGTTGAGTATGCAAGAGATCAGGTTAAAGATATCATTAAGAAGGTTTGGCTCTATGTACTCATAGGAGTGGGTATAGGTGCTGCAATACACAATTGGATTCCTCAAAGCATTGTAGAAAATGTAATTGGGCAGAATAATCCATTTGCAGTCATACTTGCTACTGCGGTGGGAATACCTATGTATGCAGACATCTTTGGCACAATACCTATTGCAGAAGCATTGTTTGCTAAGGGAGTAGGGGTAGGAACTGTATTATCCTTTATGATGGCAGTAACAGCACTTTCCCTGCCATCAATGATTATGCTAAGCAAGGTTGTAAAGCCTAAGCTATTAGGTGTATTTATAGCAATAGTAGCAATTGGAATACTGATAATAGGTTATTTATTTAATGCTATACCATTTATATTAATTTAAGAGGAGGAAAGAAAGTGGAAATTAAAATTTTAGGCAGCGGTTGTATGAACTGCAAGAAGCTTTATGCAAATGCTGAGGCAGCAGTAGGAGAGTTAGGTGTAAGCGCACAGATTACAAAGGTGGAGGACTTCAAGGAAATCACAAAATATGGGGTCATGAGAACACCGGCGATTGTAATCAATGAAAAGGTTAAGGCTTTTGGCAAGATTTCTACAGTAGAGGAAATCAAGAAATTTATTCAAGAATAGGGTTAACCTATTCTTTTTTTTACCATCTTTAAGGTATAATATGATTACACTGAATAGAAAAAAAGATTTGGAGAAAGAAAAAATGCATATATTTGAATATGGTCAAAAAGAAATAGATTATTTAAAGAGCAAGGATAAAAAGCTAGGTGCAGCGATTGATAAGATTGGCATCATCAAGCGTGAAGTAACACCTGATCCTTTTGAAGCTTTAATTTCAAGTGTAGTTGGTCAACAGATTTCCAGTAAAGCTGCTGATACGGTTTGGAATAGATTGGTGGAATTACTTGGCAATATTACTCCTGAAAGTATTTCACAAACGGACATTTCTAAAATACAAGCTTGTGGGATGTCTCAAAGAAAAGCCGGGTATATCACAGGAATTGCAGAGGCCGCTATTAGTGGTGAAGTTGACTTTAATTTACTTCAAACAATGTCAGATGAAGAGATCATCAAGAAGCTTTCTTCATTGCATGGCGTTGGTGAATGGACTGCTGAAATGCTGCTGATTTTTTCTTTAAACCGACCTGATGTGGTAAGCTATAAGGATTTGGCAATCAGACGAGGTATGATGAATCTATATGGGCACAAAGAACTGCCTAAGGAAAGATTTGAAAGATACAAAAAGAGATATTCGCCCTATGGCTCCGTTGCATCTCTTTATCTTTGGGCTTTATCTGTACTTTAGAAGGGTATTTATTCTTGATACAAGTGGAGGAATATATGAGTAGTAGATTAAAGGGATATTTATATGTAATGATTACGATGTCTGCATGGGGAAGCACTTATGTTGTAAGCAAATTCATACTTGGAAGTGTTCCACCCTTTACACTATTGCTATTGCGATACATTGTAGCAGCGGTTGTTTTATATATTATCATGATAAAAAATGGCTTATCAAAAATAGAAAAGCAGGACTATAAATATATATTTTTTATTGGGTTTGTAGGATATTTTGTAGGAGTTGGTGCACAGTTTGTAGGTACACAGCTTTCTAATGCTTCTATGGCCTCTTTGATTAATTCAACCAATCCAATCTTTATAGTGTTATTTGCAGTTCCAATTCTAAAAGAAAAGATTACGATAAGCAAAATTATATCTATACTAGCTGCTATTATTGGTGCCTATATTATTATTGGGGGCGTACAAGGCGGAAGTATGCTAATAGGAATTTTTGCTTGCATCGTAGCTACATCTACATGGTCCCTTATGTCAGTAGTATCAAAGCGTGCAACTGAAAAATATAATGCACTTACAGTTACCACATACTCAATTATTGTAGCGATTTTCTTTACCTTA
>JARBUB010000042.1 GCA_029239905.1 Clostridia bacterium | reverse complement strand
TGGTGTATAAGGCTGCATGGGCAAAGGATACTCAAAAGGTATTCTCCACAGAAGCTGCAATCGCTAAGTTGTTTGCTTCTGAGGTTGCCATGTCTGTTACTACAAAATGTGTACAACTATTTGGTGGTTATGGCTATACAAGGGATTATCCAGTTGAGCGCATGATGCGTGATGCGAAGATTACAGAAATATATGAAGGCACCAGTGAGGTTCAACGTATGGTAATCTCTGCTGCGGTTCTGAAATAGGAAGGAGCTTAAAATGATGAATATTATAGTATGCATTAAACAGGTGCCTGATACCAATGAAGTAAAGCTTGATCCGGTAACTGGCACATTAATTAGAGAAGGCGTGCCCAGCATCATCAACCCTGACGATAAAGCGGGGCTGGAAGCAGCCTTACACATAAAGGATGAGTATGGGGCAAAGGTTACTGTGATCTCTATGGGACCTCAGCAGGCAGACCTTGCGCTTAGAGAAGCATTGGCGATGGGTGCAGATGAAGCAATTCTTGTAACTGATCGTGCTTTTGGAGGTGCTGATACTTGGGCTACTTCTTCCACATTGGCAGCTGCAATCAAAAAAATGGATTATGATTTGATTATCACAGGACGACAAGCCATTGATGGAGATACTGCTCAGGTAGGACCACAGATTGCCGAGCATCTTGGCTTAGCAAATATCAGCTATGCAGAAGATATTAAGATAGAAGGCGACTCAGTGCTTGTAAGGCGCCAATATGAGGACCGTTATCACATGCTGAAGGCTAAAATGCCTTGCTTGATAACTGCTCTAAGTGAGATGAATAAACCTCGCTATATGACGCCAGGAGGTATCTTTGACGCTTATCGCAACAAAGAAGTGACCATTTGGACACGTACGGATCTTGAGGTTGCAGATGGCAATATAGGGTTGAAGGGCTCCCCAACAAGAGTATACAAGTCCTTTACCAAAGCTGTTAAGGGCAAAGGAACTGTAGTTGCCCTAGATACACAGGAATCGGTGGATTTTCTGATAGAGAAGTTACAAGAAAAATTTATACTATAGGAAAGTGGTGACGAAATTGAGTATTCATGAATATAAAGGTGTATTTGTTTTTGTACAGCAGATAGATAACAAGGTCACCAGTGTTTCCTATGAGCTGATAAGCAAGGGGAAAGAACTGGCAAAAGAACTTGAAACCAGTGTAACTGCTGTATTGTTAGGTTTTAAGGTTGATGGATTGTGCCAAAATTTAGCGAAATACGGTGCTGACAAGATTATCGTTGTGGACGATGCTTCACTGGAAACCTATATGACCGAGCCATATACTCATGCTATAAGTGAAGTAATTAAGGCTCATAAACCCGAAATTGTGCTTTTTGGAGCAACTGCTATTGGGCGAGATCTTGCACCGCGTGTGTCAGCTCGTTTGCATACAGGTCTAACTGCGGACTGCACTAAACTTGAGATAGACCCTGAAACCAAAAACCTGATGATGACTCGTCCAGCCTTTGGTGGAAACATCATGGCAACCATCCTATGCCCGGAACATCGTCCACAGATGGCAACTGTCCGTCCTGGGGTGATGCAAAAGTCTGAGCTTATAGAGGATGCAAAGGTTCCTGTTGAGCAGTTTAAGCTAGATGATATCGCAGCACACAAAAATGTAGAAATTATGGAAATCATCAAAAAGACTGCAGGGAAAATGGATATTATGGATGCAAAAATCCTTATTTCTGGCGGTCGTGGTATGGGTTGTCCAGAGAATTTTAAGCTGTTGGAAGATTTGGCACATGAATTAGGAGGCACGATTTCTTCTTCTAGAGCATGTGTAGATGCAGGCTGGGTAGAGAAGGACAGACAGGTTGGACAGACTGGCAAGACTGTACGTCCAAACCTTTACATTGCTTGTGGAATTTCAGGAGCAATTCAGCATGTGGCAGGGATGGAAGAATCAGAAATCATCATCGCTATAAACAAGGATCCGGGGGCTCCTATTTTCGAAGTTGCGGATTATGGAATTGTTGGCGATGTGACAAAAATACTTCCACTCTTTACTGAGCAAATCAAAAAACTCATTGCGCAATAATTGAGTCGATGCTGAATGTGTTTTCATGCTTGCAACAATAAAATGTTGTTGATTAGAGAATAATCTAAGTTACAAAATCCTCTGCTGAGAAGAATCAGCAGAGGATTTTTTTACTGCAAATTCCTGTTTATAAGTCTGATAACATAATTAGTGTTGTGTTTATTGACATAACCTTGTACTAAAGGAGTATAATATTGTTGTAGCAAAACAATACAAAGGAGACTATAGATATGTTGAATAAGAAAGAAACTGCATTATTAATCATTGACATGCAATATGGTGGTGGGGCACCTGATGGATCCTTGGTTAAGATGCTGAATGTTGATGTAACGAAGCAAGAAGACATTGTAACGCCTATGGTGGAATTAAAGAATTTCTTTAGGGAAAATGGAATGTTGGTTGTTAATGTTAAAACTGAATATGAAGAAGATTTTAGTGATTGGAAGATGCTAGACGAAATGTTCGAAGTAAAGAAGTACAAGCATTTTGTAAAGGGCTCTTTAGATGCAGAGATTATTCCTCCCTTAGCACCTCAAGAGGGAGAAGAGCTGCTTGTTAAAAATAGATGGAATGCATTTTTCAATACCAAATTAGACGAAATATTGAAGGATAAGAACATTAAAAATTTAATAATTGTTGGAGCTGCTACAGATGTTTGTGTATTTGAAACTTGTAGCCATGCTTTTTCTTTAAATTATAATTGCATCGTGCCGATTGAGACTACGGCATCATTTAATGCTGAAAGAAAGAAAATGGGTCTAGAGCTTCTGAGTTTTGGAAGAAGTAAAGTAGTTCATGTTGAAGAAGTATATAAGATGTTTCAGTAGAGCAATATGATTTTTATACTTTGAAATAAATAACTTTTTATATTTTTGAATGGTGAGTGTGAAAATAAAAATGCCTCTGCTGAGAAGAGGTTAGCAGAGGCATTTTTATGCAATCAGTTATTCATTCATATATCTGATATTCAAGCATGTATCTTCGTACTTTCTTGACACTGCAATACAGCAGTTATAAAATTATAATCGTTGAGATTTTTATAAGTTTATAAAAAAGTAAAAAAGGAGCATTCATATGGGTATTTTGAATAATTATATTATACAATTGAAAAGAGAATTTTCAGGATATAACAAGCAAAAGTTAAGCAAGGATTTGTTGTCCGGTATTACAGTTGCTGCCGTAGCATTGCCTTTGGCACTTGCATTCGGAGTAGGTAGTGGAGCTAGCGCTGCCGCTGGTATCGTTACTGCAATCATGGCGGGTTTGTTTATTGGCGCTTTATCTGGCGCATCTTATCAAATATCAGGACCAACCGGTGCTATGACTGCAATTCTTGTGTCTTTAGTTGCTCAATATCAGCTTCAGGGCGTATTTATAGCCTGCGTACTTTCGGGTATCCTACTGTTGATAGCAGGTATTTTTAAGCTGGGAGATCTGGTTTCCTTTATACCTTTGCCTGTTATAACAGGATTTACATCAGGTATTGCAGTTATTATTGCTTTGGGGCAAATCAACAATCTTACGGGTTTTGTTTCAAGTGGGACAAGCACCTTAGCAAAACTGGCAAGCTACTTTTCAACTCCTCAAAGCTTTGATGCAGCTGCTTTCATAATAGGTATTGCTGTTATCTTGTTCATGATTATTTATCCTAAGAAGCTGAATCAATACTGCCCCAGCTCCTTGGCAGCTATCATTTTAGCTACCATCGCTACAGTAGTTTTCAAGCTTCCCATTGATAATGTAGGAGAGATTCCAAGAAGCCTTTTTCTTGAAAATAGACTTCAGATAAGTGGTATAAATATTGATCAAATCCAGAACTTATTAATACCGGCTGTCAGTATTGCAGCTCTTGGCTTAATAGAAAGCCTGCTTTGCGGAACCTCAGCAGGACGTATGAAGAATGAAAAGATGAATGCCGGTCAAGAACTGATAGCCCAGGGTATTGGAAATATAATAATCCCTTTTTTCGGAGGCGTCCCTGCAACAGCAGCAATTGCACGTACTAGTGTAGCGATTTCCTCTGGCGCTCAAACAAGGTTAACTAGCATTTTTCATGCTCTTGTACTGCTGCTTTCTATGTTTGCTCTAGGAGGTGTCATGTCTGCGATTCCCCTTTCAGCCTTGGCTGGTGTGTTGATTGTAACTGCTTGGAGGATGAATGAGTGGGAAGTTATTAAGGATATTTTTGATAAAAAGCTGAAGACCTCAATTTCAAAATATTTAATTACAATGGCTGCTACTGTCGTATTTGACTTAACCATTGCAATTATCATTGGAGTATTTTTCTCCGTTGTGATGTTTGTCATTAAGGTTTCTGATATGCAAATCAATGTCAGCGACATAGAACGTAGTAAATTCAAGGATAAGACACTATATAATGACAATCACAGGCGTGCTTGTGTAATATACATTACTGGCCCCTTGTATTTTGGTACAGCAAATAAATTAGAGGAAAAGCTTTCAGGTCTTACTGAAAAGGATATTTTGATTTTTTCCATGAGAGGCGTGCCCTTAGCAGATATTTCAGGAGTAAAGGTCTTGGAGGATTTGTGTTTACGATTGTCTGGGCAGGAAAAAGCTGTTTACTTTACTTGTATACAGCCAGCAGTTATGGAAATGTTTGAAAGGTGCGGTATGAAGGAATATATAGGAGAGGATAAGTTCTTTTGGAGTACAGATAAAGTACTTAGCAAGCTGAGTAAAGCACCAATTGATCAGATTGATTTTAAGGGATAAGAGCTTAAATATGCTGCAAATAAATCGGTTAAGGTAGTTTGCCTTAATCGATTTTTAATTTGAAGTTATTTTTAAGTAAGCAAAGGATTAATTTTTTTGAAGAAGCAGACACTAAAAATGATATGGATACATTGAAATATCTTGAGCTTTATCGCGAGATTAGTATGATCAGAAGAAATAATTACAATAGGATAAATTAAGAGAAGGAGATAAGATGTCAGAAAAAAATACTACAAATGAAACAAGCTGGAATCTGGACAACAGTTATGCTAACTTACCAAAAATATTTTTTACAAGCCTAAGTCCAAACCTTGTACGCGCACCAGAGTTAGTGATTCTGAATAATCCATTGGCAGACTCCTTGGGACTCAGTGTTCAATCGCTGCAAAATCAAGATGGTGTGGCAGTACTTGCTGGAAATCAGATCCCGCAGGGGTCTATCCCCATCGCACAAGCATATGCAGGGCATCAGTTCGGACATTTTACGATGTTGGGAGATGGAAGGGCTCTGCTGCTTGGGGAACAGATTACTCCCCAAGATAAACGATTTGATATTCAACTCAAAGGTTCAGGCAGAACACCATACTCCCGTGGAGGTGATGGAAGAGCTGCGCTGGGACCGATGCTTCGGGAATATATCATTAGTGAAGCAATGTATGGACTTGGAATTCCTACTACCCGTAGTTTAGCTGTGGTAGTAACAGGTGAGCCAGTAGTTCGCGAAACTGTGCAGTCCGGAGCAGTTCTCACCCGCGTGGCTTCCAGCCATCTGCGTGTAGGAACCTTTGAATACGCTTCTAAATGGGGTACTGCTGAAGAGCTTCGGACTTTGGCTGATTATACCATACAAAGACATTTTCAGAAGGTTGAGGCTGATGAGAATCCTTATCTATTCCTGCTTAGAGAAGTAATCAAGGGCCAAGCTAAGTTGATTGCAAAATGGCAATTGGTTGGCTTTATCCATGGGGTAATGAACACTGATAATATGACTCTTAGTGGGGAAACCATTGATTATGGCCCATGTGCATTTATGGATACCTATGACCCCGCAACGGTATTCAGTTCCATTGATACTCGCGGTCGATACGCCTATGGCAATCAACCAAATATTGCAGCTTGGAATCTCTCAAGATTTGCAGAGACCTTATTGCCACTGCTGCACGACAATAAAGAAAAGGCTGTACAATTGGCCCAAGACGCTATTGCGGATTTTTCTGAGTTATATCATAGAGATTGGCTCTCTGGAATGAGGGTAAAACTAGGAATGTTTGCGGCGGAGGAAGAGGATGAAACTCTTATGGAAGACCTTCTTAGCTTGATGCAAAAGTATGGTGCGGACTATACCAATACCTTCCGTGCATTAACTTTAGATAAGCTATCAGATATGGCCCTGTTTGACGCAGCTGAATTTGCTCAGTGGCACGAACGGTGGCAGACAAGACTGGGTAGACAGCAAGAAACAAAAGAAGCTTCACATCAATTGATGCGAAGCTCCAATCCTGCCATAATTCCTCGGAACCACCGGGTAGAAGAAGCACTGGAAGCCGCAGTGAAACAAGGAGACTTTAGTGTGATGGAAAGGCTTCTTGATGTTCTTTCAAACCCTTATGCATACTCATCTGAGCAGGAGGAATATACTAGGCTGCCGGCACCATCAAGCTGTTCATACCGAACCTTCTGCGGTACTTGATACAGAAAATGAATAATTATAATGATGCTTTAAGCAGAGCAATAAGCTCCCAAGTAACACATTTACCAGAGGAATAAATCTGTGCGGCAGATAAAAAAGCTGTTTGTAAACATTATCAATGCTTACAAGCAGCTTTCTTTTACTCCAGATTCAGCTTTCTCTTCAATATATAATTGGTTAATGCGAAATATCCAGCACAGAAGACACCGTAATATAAGATACCTATAAGAAGAATGCCGGTTACCAACGTAGCACTTGGTATGAAGGGAGTTCCAGGTCTAAATATATCTTGATTAAAGAAAATAGCAGCAGACAATGACATAATTATTTGTGAAACTGTCTGTAGTGCGATATACATACCAAAGGAAGCCAATAGCTTATATTTGTTGAAAAGATGCCCTAGTGAGATAGCAGCATAGATCACTAATATTGTAGAAGCAATAGACAGTAAACCAAGCACAATGAATTCGAGGCTTATTAGATAAGCGGATGCCCCGAAATATTGTATAAAGCTGTCAAATGCCCTTGAGAACATATTAAGAAGCTCGGGGATGGAAATATTTTTTGAGGAAATAAACATAATGGAGAAGAAAGCAACAATACCGCTCGTCACTGTCCAAAGTATGGAAATGGTTAGCTTACTAAGAATATGATTCCAAGATTTAACCGGCAGCGTAAACATCAGATAGCCTTCATCGCCCAACAGATTTTTATAGAATCGCTGTATCATTACAATTAGTGTCATGGCCACCAAACCTATCATTAAGGTTACATAAATAATCATACTTATGGTTGTAAGAAACCCATAGAAGGAAAATGAGTTTTCTCCAGCATTGGGTATGAAAAGTAAGAAGCTGTTTATTACAGTAAAAATAATGAGTGTAAGGTAAAGGGGTAAAAATAGACGAGCTGTCGCCTTTATTTCATACTTTAAAAGTTTACCTAACATTTGAAAACCTCCCTGAATAAAGTATCAACAGATTTTCCGTTTTCATCACGGATTTCATCCACAGTCTTTGTGAGTACCACCTGACCATTCTGCAAAAAGATGATATCGTCAAGAATCTGCTCTATATCAGATATCAGATGGGTCGAAATAATGATGGTTGCATTTTCCTGATAGTTCCCTAGTATTGTATCTAGAATATAGTCCCTAGCAGCCGGGTCTACACCTCCGATGGGCTCATCCAGGAGGTATAGCTGTGCTTCGCGGCTCATGACCAGTATCAGCTGTACCTTTTCCTTTGTTCCCTTAGATAGTGTCTTTATCCGCTCTGAAGGATTGATGCTTAGTCTTTTTAACATGTCGTATGCCTTTTCAACATTGAAATCTGGATAAAAATCCTGAAACATCTGAATAATCTCGGATACCTTCATCCAGTCATTGAGATAAGTTCTCTCTGGCAAGTAGGAAACAATTCTTTTTGTTTCGATTCCAGGAGCATTTCCCCCTATTTGAAGCTCGCCGCTTGTTGGCGTTAGAAGATCGTTGCAAAGCTTAATAAAGGTGCTTTTTCCACTGCCATTAGGTCCGAGCAAGCCAATTATACGGCCTCTCTCTAAGTTCAAATTGATGTTATTCAAAGCTTTTTTATTACCAAAGCTTTTGCTTAAGTTATTACACGTAAGAATAGAACTCATTTTTTCGCCTCCTCCAGCATTGTTGATATAATTGAAAGGGTTTCTGTTTTGCCAAAGCCTAAGCTTTTCATTTTTTCAAGAAATTCTGATATTTGGTCCTGAGCTAATTTATGTTTTGCTTGTTCAATCATTTTAGCGTCCTCCGTTATAAATCTTCCGCTTGTACGGTTGGTATAAAGTAGTCCATCCTCTTCCAGCATGGATAGCGCTTTTTGCATGGTATTCGGATTAACTGCAGCTTCCTGCGCCAATTCTCTAACTGAAGGAAGCTTCGAGCCCGGTGCAAATATTCCAGAGCATATTTTAATTTCGATTTGCTCAATCAATTGCGAATAAATAGGTCGGTCTGTTTTTAAATCCCAAGACACACGATCACTCCTTTCGATAACATGATATTGTATTATTGTACTAAGTACTTAATACAATAATACAGATGTAGTTTGAAATTGTCAATAGGCCTAATAAAATTTATTAAAAAAATTTAAACCCCTCAGTTGATATTCTTTACAACGGAGGGGCTAAAAATATAAATATATTTGATTGTTTAATCAATTTTGATATCATTATATTAGTTGAAATCATTATAATAAATATGCAGTATTCTCTTTTTTAGAAAGAAAATACTGCATATAGAAGTGGCATTATGAGTTATTAATAGTTATTGTTTTTAAATAAGTGAACATATTGGAGGTTGATTAAAATTAATAAGTTGGTAGATTGTGTAGGTGAATTTTGTCCTGTACCTTTGGTAAAGGCGCAAATTCAATATAAAAAACTGAAGCCTGGAGAAAGTATAACCATAGTTACAGATCACAGCTGTACATCTCAAAATCTCAAGGATGCCTTTAAAAAGCTTTCCTGTGAGCTAAAAGTAGAAGAAGAGTCTGGAATATGGCAAATAACTATTACTAAGAGAGCTTAGCAGAACGTTTTTCTTCCATAATTTTTTATATATGATATAAACTCCTTTATATGAGGTTGAGAAGCTCTGCTTTTTTGATATATTGCACATATCTCACAGTATGGCGAGCCCTCCTGAATCGGTAAGGTCTTTAGCGAATTGGTGTGCAGTTCTTTTTTTACAGAGGTGGCTGGAAGGATTGAGACACCATGATTCTCCACTATGGATGCTTTTATGGATTCAATCGTGTCCAACTCCATTTCTATATTTAGCCTTTCAGTCGGGATGTTGTTGCTCCTAAACATTTCTTCAATAAATTGTCTGATACTACTTCCGCGGGACCCTATGATTAATGGTAAAGTTGCAATTTCTCGCAATGAGATGGATTCCATAGGCAGTTTACGTTTGCTGGAATAAATGAATATCAAATTTATATTTGTTATATCAATACAGTCTATTCCATCTATATTTATCTTTGAATCAACAAATCCAATATCAGCACTGCAGTCTAGCACGTGTTCAATAATACTTTTTGTATATTCATTTCTTATAGAAAATCTTGTATCTGGTTGACTTTTCTTATATAAATGCAAGGTGCACGGCAGAAGATATTCCCCAACACTATTGCAAGAGGAAATCTTTATTTCTTGTACCTCTGATTTCTTGCACTGTTCAATCTCCTTAAGCATATTCTCATATACATTTACAAGGGCTTCGGATATGCAGATTTTTTGCAGCTTTTGAGATACTATCCTGTCTAACAGTTTCAATGAATGAAGTAAGATAAGTAATGTGCATATGGATAACCGTCCTTTTTTATTGTTATATTAATCTTTTGTAATGACCATTTGTGATATGCATATCTCTATGAATATCCTGCGATAATTAAAGTTTATAGTACATAAGTGTTTATTATGGCATATAATTAATTCTTATTGTACATCAGAGATACTAATGATGCAAACAACATTGTTTGTTATATAATTAACATCAGTAGCGCGCGAAAAATAAAAAGTATATTTTAATAGATTAGAAATCTAATTGGAGGGAAAAAAGTATGGCTGAAATATCAAGAAAAGAGTTTCTTAAGGGTGTAGGCAAAACAGTTGCTGGAGTGACTGTTGTAGGTGCACTAGGATCAGTATTGACTGGATGTACAACAGCTGAGACTACAGCTGCAGTACCAGAGAGACCTCAATGGCCATTTCCATATAAGAAACTAGATCCAGAAAAGGTTCTGGCAAGAGGTTTTAAAGGCTATAAAGATAAGGGTGGCTGAGGCGCCGGTGTGGCTGAAGGGTTCTTCGGCGAATTGGCGGACCAGGTTGGTTATCCGTTTAATCAAATGCCAATAGAAGCATTTACTAGTGCAGCTGGCGGTTATGGACAAGCTACTTTATGCGGTAGTATTGGGGTAGCAGCTACTTGCATCGGATCAGTAACTGATGTAAAGACATCAAAAAAGTTAATTGCAGAATTGTCAAAATGGTATAAGCAGGAAAAGTTCCCGAATTATCAGCCTGAAGGTCTAGGCTTGCCTCAGACTGTGGCTGAATCCGTGCTTTGTGAAAAATCAGTAGGTAAGTTTATGGAAGTAAGCGGGTTTGTGTATGATAGTCCTGAGAGAAAAAGCCGCTGCGCTTCTGTAGCGGGTGAAGTTGTTAAGAAAATGGTTGAACTTTTAAACGCTGAATTAGCATAATTCGATATAGAGGTTCAAATGAATTCCTCATTCAGGTGGAGGATATCTCCACCTGAACATTAATAATTTACCGCATGTTTTACAAAAACATATTACAATAAATCAAAATGTGCAAAATATTTTCCTTGATTTATATGTTTAGCTTTAAAAAGAATATTAAATAAAATAAATAAGATGGGAGGGATGGCTGTGGGTTTCGCAAGAATAGGAGCTCCAGAACTAATCCTTATATTGGCTATAGCACTAGTGATTTTTGGTCCTTCTAAACTGCCTGAGATTGGAAAAACGCTTGGAAAAGCATTAAAAGAGTTCAAATCACATGCGAATAAGGTAAGTGAAGATTTAAAGGTTGAAGTTGATGAAAAGAAAAACTAAAAAACTAAAAAAAGAGAAAAACCTTACCCTGGTTGAACATTTGGCAGAATTGCGAAGAAGAATAATATATTCTGCCCTAGTGCTTATTGTGGCAATAGGCTTCTGTTATAGTTATGTTGAAATGGCAATCATGGATTTAATTGATATAGGGGAGAACATTGAATTTGTGTTTATAGCTCCAGCAGAGCTTTTAATGTCTTATATCAAGCTTTCGCTCATTGGCGGATTGATAATTGCAGCGCCATTTTTGATATTTCAAATTTGGTTGTTTGTAATACCGGGTATGGATGGCAGAGAAAAAAGATATATATTTTTTTCCTTGCTTTTAGGAAGTATGTTTTTCATAGCAGGCGTTGCTTTTGCATATTTTGTGGTCATACCAACAATGATTGTCTTTTTTATGGGGTTTCAGATGGAGGCAATTAAGCCTATGATCAGCTTTGAAAGCTACTTAAGCTTTGTTCTGAGCACACTTTTTACCTTTGGCACAATTTTCGAGCTGCCGATTTTAATGGTGTTGTTAAGTCGTTTTGGGATACTTAAAGTAAGTTTTCTAAAGAAAAACAGGAAATTTATCATATTGATAATCTTTATATTGGCTGCAATACTGACACCTCCGGATGTGGTTTCTCAGATAATTCTTGCCGGACCTATGATCTTACTCTCTGAAATCGGTATATTCTTAGCTAGCATAGTAGAAAAGAAAAAAGTAGATGATGAGTCGGATAATGATGAATCAGATGAAGAAGAAAAAAGAAAAGAATGAAGGAGATAAAAAAATGAAGAAAACACTAACTTTAACATTAATCATATTAGTAATAGCAATTGCATTGGTTGGATGCAGCGGCGGTGCCAGCCAAACAGCAGCGGCACCAACTCAAGAAGCTCCGAAGGTTGAAGAGCCAAAGGTAGAGCCTGCAAAAGAGGAACCTAAGAAAGAAGAAGTTGTTGAAGAGACAATAGTATACAAGGATGGCAAGTATGAAGGTATAGGCCAAGGCATGCATGAAATAAAGGTAGCAGTAGAAGTAGCAGGCGGAAAAATAGCTAAGGTTGAGATAGTAGCTCATGAAGAATCAGATGGAATTGCTAACAAGGCTTTGGAGCAAATACCAGCTGCAATAGTAGAGAAGAATTCACTTAATGTAGAAGCAGTATCAGGTGCAACACTTGCAAGTGACGGGATAGTCAATGCTGTTAAAAAAGCTTTGGAAGCTGCGAAATAATCTAATGTAATTTGCAGGATAGATCTTAGGTTCGCAAAGTACCCCTTAAATTAAATATATTATTAGGCAAATTGGATAGAAACCTTCTTGATAAGCACAAATTACCAAAAGTATATGTGTGAGCAAGAAGGTTTCAGTTCAGTATAGAATATTTTAAGGAGAAATCTTGATGAAGAAGAAATTGAATTTGAAAATTAAAGGGATGCACTGTCAGAATTGCAGCAAAAAAATAAAAGATGCGCTTAACTCCATACCTGTTGAAGAGCTGGAAGTTTCTTTTGAGCGTGAAGAAGTAGTGTGTGTAACAGATAATGCAAATGCTGTTATTGGTGAAATTAATAAGTTGGGCTACGCTGCAGAAATGGTTGAGAATAGGGCAGCAAAAAACAATAACTACAAAGGCCTCATTGCTGCATTGCTTTTTCTCCTTGGCTTATACTTAATAATTAAGAATACCGTTGGCTTCAACAGCGCACTGCAGCTTCAGGAGCAGGTTAGTTATGGAATATTGTTTATACTGGGTATAGCAACTTCTTTACATTGTCTTTCAATGTGCGGAGGAATTGTCATTTCACAAAGCATGGCTTTTGAAAAACCTGTTAAAGCAACAATTCAATATAATTTAGGAAGAGTAATTGCATATACAGCAATCGGAGCAATTGTAGGGGGCATAGGCTCTGTAGTTAGTTTTTCACCAATGGTGAAGAGCTATATAATGGTTTTTTCAGGAACCTTTATGATACTTATGGGATTAAGTATGCTTCAGCCATTTGCATTTCTTAGACGATACATTAAACTTCCTACCTTTTTTGATGCTTCAAGCTTGAAAAAGAATAAAAATGCACCATTGCTTATAGGACTTGCTTCAGGATTCATGCCATGCGGTCCATTGCAAACCATGCAAATATATGCTCTTGGTACTGGTAGTATAATAAATGGCGCATTATCTATGTTTGTATTCAGTATGGGAACTGTGCCTTTAATGATGGGATTAGGTGCTATAAGTGGGTATATAAGCAGTGGCTTAAGCAGAAGAATTCTAAAGCTTAGTTCAGTTTTAGTGATTGTTCTGGGACTGATTATTGTAAACAGGGGCTTGGCATTGCAGGGGGATGATTCACTGAATAAGCTTATAAAATCAGAAGCAGCAGCTTCTAAGATTATGCTTCCAGAGATGATGAATGGATTTCAAGTAATAAATACATCAGCCAATCTCAATGGGTATGAACCTAATTATTTCGTTCTCGAGAAAGGTAAGCCGGTCAATTGGGTTATTTGGGGAGATGCTATCACCAATTGCAATAACGAAATTGTGATTCCTAAACTTGAAATTTCACAAAAAATTAATGAAGGTTACAATATAATAAAGTTCACACCTGAAAAGACTGGAGAGCTTGTATTCAGCTGTTGGATGGGAATGTTGGACGGAAAGTTCATTATTGTTGAAGATATTAATAATATTCCAGATAATATCGATGCAACACCTCCTAAGCCAGTCAAATGCTGTACAGATAAGTAAAATAGTGGGCGAATTGGATACGCAATCCTGTTTAACTATTTTTATAAATTGAGTAAAATAGAAACATAGGTTCTGCTTTTGATTTTTAACAAATGTATATGATTAGATTCATAAGCTGGAATTCATATTTATATTTTGAATATGTCATAGGATGAAGGTTTAAATGTATAATTATATGTTATATAATTAACGAGGGGTTGGAAGTGGACGAGCCCAAACATTTGTTTCACTATACATTTTGGAAGGTGAAGATTATGACTGAAATAAAAACATCCATAAATATTAAAACAAATAAAAAAAGAGACAATCAAATATTTATTGGAATAGCACTTTTAGTTGCAATAATTGGCATTGGTTTTTTTATAGGCAACCATCAACCTAAATCAGCGCTATTGTGGGGTCTAGGAACAGCAGCAGGCTTTATTTTGCAGAGATCGAGATTTTGTTTTGCAGCTTCCTTGAGAGACCCTTTGCTGACAGGAGGAGTATCCTTGACAAAAGCTGTTGTCATTGCAATTGCAACTGCGTCAGTAGGCTTTGCGGCATTTCAATATTTAGCCGCTGTCAAAGGGTCTGTAATACCGGGAAATATCGATCCGGTGGGGATCCATACTGTTGTTGGAGCTGTCCTTTTTGGAATTGGAATGGTAATTGCAGGAGGGTGTGCTTCCGGTACATTGATGAGAGTTGGGGAGGGATCCCTAATGCAAATGATTACTCTGGTATTCTTTATAATAGGCTCCCTATGGGGTGCTAAGAATTTTGGCTGGTGGTCAATTAACTTCATGCCTAAGCAGGGCGTATTCCTGCCTGATGTTTTTGGGTGGCCATTAGCGATAGCAATACATTTTACATTATTATTAGCAATTTTTATATTAGCTGATTGGTTTGGAAGCAAAAAAAATAACGAAGAAGGTTAATTACTTTAGGAGGAGTAAAATGATAGAGCAAAGATTAGACTGTTTGGGAGAGGCTTGTCCTGTGCCTTTAATAAAAGCTAAGAAGAAGTTGTCAAATATGAAGTCAGGAGAAGTCTTGATAATAAAAGTTGATCATAGCTGCGCTATGAACAATATACCTGAATGGGCTAATAAAGAGGGATATCATGTTAATATTAAAGAAGTGGATTTGGGCCTGTGGGAAATTTATCTTATAAAAACAAAGTAACTGTCCCTTATAAAGTATAGGGAGGAAAACAAATGAGTATTAAAGATAATGTTTATTATAAAACGTTTCTCAAAGAACCATGGCCTTATGCTGTAGGCGCTGTTTTACTTGGTTTGTTGAATATCAGCATGTTAATTTCTACCGGAGATGCATGGGGAGTAACATCTCACTTCGCTACTTGGGCAGCCTGGATATATCAGTCTATTGGCGGACAACCTGAAGCATGGCTTTATTTCCAGGAAAAAGGCAATGCAGCAGAACTAGCTAATGGATTCTTAAAGGATATGCAATCTTTATCTGATATAGGCGTCATATTTGGAGCACTTCTTGCTACTTTGCTGGCCTCACAGTTTAGAGTGAAAAAGATAAAATCATGGAAGCAAGTGGCAGGAGCAATAATTGGAGGCCTTCTAATGGGCTATGGCGCAAGACTTTCTTTTGGATGCAATATAGGAACATTGTTCAGCGGGGTGGCGTCAATGTCCTTACATGGCTGGGTATATTGGGTATTCATTTTTATCGGAGCATGGATAGGTGGTAAAATTTTATTAAGATATCTTATATAGTTAAAAGTATCGCAAAATGCTTAGTGTTTTTACACTAAGCATTTTACATTTATATTACTTACATGATCCTCTAAGCAAGGGGAACATACGAGGCTGCCTGCAGCATCAAGCTGTTCCTACCGGGATCTTCTGTGGCACTTGAAAAAAATCTGTTCATAAGCAATATCAATGCTTACGAACAGATTTTTATTATTCCAGATTCAACTTTCTCTTCAAAACGTAATTGGTTAACGCGAAATATCCGGCACAGAAGAGTCAAAGAATAATATAAACAGAAATAGAACGCCTTAATCACAATATAGTCAGTGACAGCCTGCTATTTGCAATATCTACAGTAAGCACGTCGGGCATTTGTATTTACGATAGTTGCTAAATTAAATATCATGATATACTTGAGTACTATATAATAAAACTATATATTTTGCACTAAACATTTTACCTTTAAACTTGTGTGATGTTGGTTAGAAAGTATTGAAAAACCTGTACTGAAGTTTACTAAGTACAGGTTTTTTGTATGTTTGAATATAAAGAAGTGAGTTGAATGAATATGATTATTCCTTCAGCAAAGCAACTCTATCGAATGCTTGTGGTGGCTGCTCCATCCATCCTCTATTAACCATGATCTTAAGGCCTTCTTCTCCGTATTTCATTATATCTATAATGATTGAAATATAATGAGCTGCCAGATCCTTTCTCATGGAAGCTGATAAGGCATAGGATGCTAAATAAATGCCAGTTGTTATAGTTGTAGCTATGAAAAACATTATTAAGCTGTCAGAAAATGGTGAGATTGTAGAATCAGTAACCTCTAGGCTGACAGGTATATTACCAAGATGCTCTTCTTCTTTTAGAATCTTGTTAAAGATGTCAATTTGCTTCTGAGCGAGGTTTTTTCCGTCGATAAGAAATTTCTTGATCTCTTTGTCCTTTGTCACTTGTATAAACCCCATTAGTAATAAAACTCCAATATAGTTTCGTTCAATTATGTAAAATATCTCACCTAATTCAAATGCATTTAAAGGTCTGGGGTCATGCAGCAAGGTGTCAAAGAGAGAGTCCTTCTTCTTTATAAACTCCACATTACTTGGATAACTTATTTTAGGTGGTCTATCATAGACACCTTTTGATAACATAAGTAACATAAGGTCTAAGGACTTTTTATATATTTTTGCTGTGGACTCCATGCAATCATAAAAGTAGGCTACAACATCCTGACGAGCAACTTTTGTTACAATTGTGGCATAATCACTTAGGTTCATTTGATTCAAACGATATACAAAGCTTAAACCATATAAATCAGTAAATAGAGCAGGGGCTGATAAATTCAAATCATCATTGGAAAAACCCTTTGGAATAGGGAAATGTTCTTCATTAAATATAATTTTAGCTCTTTCAATAAAGCTCTGTAAAAAAGATTCTTGCTCTTCTAGAATGGGCCTTATCTCTAAATCTTGGACATGTTGAATAAAGTGTTTTATAACACATAGAGTTGCTGTTTGTTGTATATAAGTTTTCCATAGGCTTGAAATTTCAGGGGTAGTAAGACCTATATTATGTTTCTCCAAATAAATCCCTTCCTTAAGATATAATGTTTTTAAATATTGTCTTCATTACATACTTTTATTATTCTAAAGGATAATTTGGAGATATAAAGCCTCTGCTGAGAATGATTCCGCAGAGATGTTTTTACACCACGAGTTTTGTACCAAACGCTTTAAATTCTATATTGAAGCTATAATTCGATATAGAATTGTTATTAATAATGAAGGAATACTAATTAAAATAATAACTAGTAGAGGTGTAGTAAATGAAAAAGATATTGTATATAACAGTTAACTCAAAACCAGAAGAATTGTCAGCAAGCAAAACCGTAGGAAGGGCTTTTGTTAACAGATTTCTAGAGCTGCATAATGATTTTGAATTAGAGGAGTTAAACCTTTATGATTGTCACATACCGCGTTTAGAATATCAATATTTTGAAAAAAGAAATGCAATGGTAAAGGAAGAGGCCTTCAACAAACTAGATAAAAGTCAGCAGGAAGAGATACACAAAATTGTTAAGCTAACCGATCAATTTAAAGAAGCTGATATGTATGTTATTGCAGCACCTATGTGGAGTTTATCATTTCCAGCACCACTGAAGGAATATATGGATTGTGTTGTTATGGATGGAAAAACCATAAGGATTCATGAAAATAGAATAGAAGGACTGTTAAATGATAAACCAAGGGGAATGGTATACATTCAATCCTCAGGGGGAGACATTCCATGGATGTTAAGGATGGTAATGAACAAGGGCTTAAATTATGTGCTGGATATAATGGGGACATTGGGTATAAAAAAGATTGACGAGCTATTAGTTGACGGAACTGGTTGTACAGAAGAGGAAAGAAATAAAGCCATAGGAAAAGCCATTGCGAAAATTGACAATGTTATTGATGAGGTTTGGAGATAAGTGACCATAAGGAGATAAATATCCTTGTGATTTGTCATACATGAAATAATAAATAATGAAGGGGTATCAGCCGATACCCCTTCATTATTTATACTACACCCTGTTAAATTATAATATAACTACTGCAACAATAATAGTTGCAACAAATCCTGCCAATACAGGTAGTAAGTTCTTTCTCACCAATTCTGCAGGCTCTACACCGCATATTGCTGCTACAGGTATAACTCCCCAAGGTATAATTGTTCCTCCGCCAACCCATATAGCAGTTATTTGTCCGAGAGCTGCGAGTCCTTCTTTACTGATGGCTACAGCGCCAGAGAAAGTTTGAGCCAGGGAGCCTACTAGAGGAAGACCAGAAAATCCTGAACCATCAAGACCCGTGATACCCCCTATAAAGGCCTGCATAATAACCACAGGAAATTTTGATAGGGGTACCTGATTTGAAAGATATATACCTATGTCCGTTAATAGACCGGTAGCATTAGGTCCTAATATCTCTTTTGCCATTCCTTCACTTCCAAGAAAGAAGAAAGCACCTATTATAATTACTGGAGCAAAAATCTTTATTCCAAATATAAATCCATCTCTTATATACTCAGTCACTTTCTCAAAGGAATTAGAAAACTTATGCTCAATTATGGTTACCAATAACATTATGATAACAGCTGTACCACCTACAAGGGCGGTTGCATCTCCACCTCGCAGCTTATACTTATACATTAAAAATGCATCTATCAAGAATACAACTGGAGTAGCAATGGCAACAAAGGTTGTTCCTGGGGAGGCCTTAGCAACGGTATTTGCAGGTGTCTCAATATTCGCTGCTATGTCAACGCTAGAATTTTTCAAATCTCGTCTCATCATCAGGAATGCAGTTACTACTGTCACAATACTCATAGTAAGCCATAGTGGTATGCTTGCACTTGCGATGGAACTTGCATTTTCAAGACCTGCTGCCTTTGCAGTAATCTCTGGTGCGCCTTGAATGAAATAGTCGCCAGACAATGCGATTCCATGACCGAACAGATTCATTGCAGAGGCTGCCCATACGGCAGGAAGTCCGGTCTTTAGCGCTGCCGGAAGCATTATAGCGCCAACCAAGGCAACAGCAGGGGATGGCCAAACAATAAAGGAAACGGTAGTCATAACAAATCCTAGAATCCAAAAGGCCAGATTTTTGTTGATCATAAGTTTTTTTATGGGACTCATCATTAGCTTATCAGCTCCTATGTCGCCTAGGGCCTTAGACATGGCAACAACGAGAGATATGATAGCTATAATTCCTAAAAATTCTTTGCCGGCAGCTATGATAGCATTAAATATTACCTGTACAGCTGTAAGCACGCTTCCGGAGGAAGCAAGACCTATTACGAACAATCCTACAATGCATGGAAGGACTGTATCCTTTCTATAAGCCATTGTCAGTATGATTACAAAAACCATAATTATATAAATGTAGTGTAGTATACCTAATGATTCCATAGTTTTCCTCCGAAATTATAAATTATTTGCAAATATATTTGTTAAGCCGCATTCTTCAACACGTCTGGTTATTTCAGTTAAATCCATGATGTATGTGCCGTTCTTTTTCATTCTTTCAAAATACACTGAGCCGGAGAAAGTGTATTTCTTCGACATTCCCTCGGGCTTCGTCATTGCTTCTTTAACATAAGCAATGGCATCTCCGGTGGAAAGACTCTCAGGTATCAAAAGTAATTCTTTTCCTAAAGCATGCCTTACACTATTATGTCCTGCTAGCGTCCCGGTAACAATTGCCTCAGTATGTCCAACCAATAGACCTGCTTTTTCGCCGCAACAGAATAAATTGTCGACTCCCTCAACTTTAAGATGGTTATCTCTTGGCGCCATTGCAAAATATCTCATGGAGTTTCCCTTTCCTCCTGAATACGGATCTTCATATCTAGCGTTTTCAAAACCAGGTATTTTTCGTAAGGTTTCGAGGTTGTAATAAGGAGTCATAAGCTTTGCATGTCCAGTATCTAGAAGTACCAGATTATCCTTAAATTCAGGAAGGGCATATTGCTGACAAGCCTTAACTCCAAGATGGTCCTCTACAAGCTCAGTAGGAAGTGGTATAACTGCTACTCCATTTTCATTAAGAACTCGTTGTATTTCCTCTGATAGGGATTCTTTATAAAGTTTACAGGAGCCGCTCATGGCGCCGATTGACCCATCTGCTTTTGTTCCCATAGATTCTTTGATGTTGGCAAGTCCTGTAATACTTACTCTTCCTCCGAAGCTTGGGCATCTTAATATACACATGGCGCAACCATTGCCGTATTTGATACAGTTGTTCATAGGTCCGGCAGTACCTGTTGCATCAATAAATACATCACCTTCGTATAAATTGCCATTTGCATCTTGAACATTTGATATTTTGCCATTAAGAAGCTTTAGATCCGTAATACGTATATTAAAGAATACCTTTATGCCCAAGCTTATCATATGCTCTAAAACCGCACCATGAGTCGTAGCAATATCATATAGGTTTGCATGTTTATGTCCTGGAAACTCTATATTTGTATGCCTTGCGGACTTATCACAGATTTCAAATAAATCCCCGCCGCCCATGGCGATTATTTCTTCAGTAGCAGTATATCTGCCATTGTTTCTCATAATACCGCCAACGAGTCCTGTACCAAGAAGCATATCTGTTCTTTCCAAAACAATTACCTCTGAACCAGCCTTTTTAGCACTTATGGCTGCGGCACAACCAGACCAGCCTCCACCAACTACAATTATTTTCTTCATAATTATCCTCCAAACATTAGTAAGTATTTACAAAAAATAAAAAACAAGGCAATAGAAAACACTTATCGCCTTGTTTTAGACAACATTAAAAATAATGCACACAAAACGATAGCTCTCCACCAAAATTGGTGACAGTCGCAGGACTCTTAATCCTGAAACCAGGTGTGGATTATAGAGCAAATCCACCCTTCGGGGCCATTCCCTTTCAATAAGAATCGACGATATCTCTCATACCTCATCTTAGCTACTCTTGTTTGGCCCGCCTCTATCTCTCGATATTCAATTATTACGATTATAACGAAAATTGTCGAATTATGCAATGCATTTATTGTATTTTTATTCAATTGGATGAAATTGGATTATTCTATATCTTTTTTTTTAATAAAGTTGCTAGGCTTGCATCTATATATTTTTTTTGTTGAATTTTCTTGTTGATTATGTTAAGAACTAAATTTTTCTCATGCGAGATGTGACAATTATCCTAGGCAGTTTAGGAATTTAAATCCCACAAGAACATATTATTTACTATGGAATATCAAAATAAGGCTTGCCTAAAGTTTAATAGGTAATGCTGCAAAAATAAGGAGAGAGTAAATAGTATGAATGTTGAAGGCTTCGTATCAGGTCCTCCAACACAACCTGAAAATCCAACGGATGTACAAAGGCATATGCTGACGAGGCATGCTCTGCTTCAACGAGGCAGACCTGAAGACTTTGAATTTATACGAAATTTGACAGCGCCGCCACAAGATATTACAACTATCATCAAGCCCGGAGAACTAGGGGGAGTAAGGATAGGCGTAATCGGAGCTGGCTTGGCAGGTCTTGCTTCTGCTTTTGAACTGAGAAAAACTGGAGCTCAGATAACTGTTTTTGAAGCTGAAGAGAAACGTGTAGGCGGACGGGTTTATACTTACTATTTTGATCAAAGCAAGCACTTGTATGGAGAACTGGGTGCAATGCGGATACCGGTTTCTCATGAAACTGTCTGGCATTATATAAACCTCTTTAAAATTTCCTCCAGGCCTTTTGTTCAGGCAAACGAAAATGCATTGATATACCTTAAGCATACACGTGTAAGAAATGATGCAGAAGGCAAAAACGTAATGAAATATATATATCCCAAGTATAATCTTACAGAATGGGAAAGCAGTACCCCTTGGCAGCAGCTGTCATACTATGGGCTAGAGAGTCCTTTGCTTCCTGCAAGCCCAGAACAGAGAAGTGAATTGCTTCAGGTAAAGCCGTCCTATGATGATTTCAATCTATTCTGGGATTCAAAAAGCAACAGAACAATTATGGAGTCCATGGGACTAAGTCAGGGAGCCATAAATTTACTATCCAACTTATCTCCCCTTGCTGGTCAAAATCTATACAACAGCTATATAGATATAGCCCAGGCTAATTACCCGGCTAATCTTTCATACCTTTATGAAATCCCCGGGGGAACATCGACAATCCCATATACCATATATAATTCTTTGCTAAATCAAAATCCAGCTAAGGATTATCCTGATATACCATCCGAATTTTTAGGGAAGGTTGATGTAAGAAATGGAAACTGGATAACAGGAATTCATAGGGGTAAAGATGGAAAGGTTATTCTTGCTTATGGTAATCGCAGTGCAGTTGACACACAATATGATACCTTTGATTATGTCATTTGCGCCATACCGTTTTCGACACTGCGTACAGTTAATATCAATCCACTTTTCAGTGACATAAAAATGCAGGCGATTAAAGAAGTAAATTATATACCAGCTCAGAAAACACTAATGCTATGCAACAGGCGTTTCTGGGAGGAAGGCGGACCTGAAGAGCAAATAATAGGTGGAGGCTCAACAACAGACTTGCCAATCACTGCAATCTGGTATCCATCAGATCATTCCCGTTATTGTGATAAGCGTACGAAGTACATGTCTAGGAGTGTTCCATTTAATAGATTGACTATTCCACAGACAAGTCAGGAGCATCTATCTAAAGAACCGGGAGTACTGATTGCATCATATAATTATAATCTTGATTCTGAAAGGCTTACAAATATGCCAGCAGGATTGCGCGAGAGGGAAATAAAGCGAGAGGTAGAAGAGGTTCATGGGCTGCCTGCAGGTTATTTGGATGACATAGCAGTTGATTTTAATACCTTGAACTGGAATGATCACCCTTGGTCTAGAGGTGCATTGACCTTCTTCGCACCAGGGCAAAAAAAGCTGTTTTCTTATGGAATGGCGCTGCCTGAGTATGATAACAGGGTGTTTATGGCAGGTGACCATATTTCTGCAGTTCACCGCTGGATGCAGGGTGCACTGCAAAGTGGTATGATAGCTGCAAATCAGCTGGCTATGGGATCTAGGGAGAGAAATAGGTAGAGTTATTTAATTCGGTAATAGAGTCATATATGAGCTTGAAGAAGCACTAAATAATAAAACCTCACGGTTGATTCCGTGAGGTTTTATTGAGTAACCAAGACAGTATAGAGAAGTTTTATTCTTTTTGCAGTATTACTTTAGTTTCCTACCTTCTGACAGCAAAGCCACAGCTTTTATAATACGTTCTGCCCTAGTCGTTTCCCGTTTAGCTGAGGTAATCCAAACTACATATTCCTTCTGAGCAGTGTATGAAAGGGATTTGAAGGTGGATACGGCGCTTTCGTCACTACTCATTGCTGCTGCAAAATCTTCAGGGACTTCAACTGTACGTTCCATAATATCTTGTTCTAAGGTTACAAATACTTCATCGCCGAAGCCCTTTCTGATCTTGCTTCGAATCTCTTGTGTCAGACCCAACATGTAACAGCCACCCATATTTACAATTGACCCGCGATATTCAACGTCATCAAAAGTAGCTTTCACTTTAACACGTTTCGAACCGAAAACTTCTTGGACATCAAAGGGTGGCTCGATATATGCTGCGTTTAAGTTTTCATGCTGCTTGATAATTGCCCAAAATTCCTGTTTCAATATTTCACCCCTTGGTTTAAATCAATAATAGATTTGATTCATCACATTATTTATTATTATAAGATAGAATGAATGCAATTTCAAATATTCACTAAGAATATAACAAGCTGCATAGTAGCAGCTGCTGCATCGGTCCGGTATGTTGTAATAAGTGACTTGTTATGCTTATAAAGCCACTTCGTTGAATATTTTATAAATGCAAAGAAAACAATAATACCAGTTGTTGTAAATGCAAAAATAGTTTTTTAGATAATTAAGAGCTAAGATATAAATTTGAGGTGTATTTTGCTAAATTTATTATGGTATATTGCTTTAGCTATTATTGGGATAGTATGCGCGGCATACACGATATATAAGAAAAGAGGCACTTACAAAGTTTCTACCCTCTTGGTTTTTTATTTTTTCACAGCTAGCTTAACCTGGATCGGAGAATTTACTGTGCTCGGTCTATTTAATTCTTATGCATACAAGACTGCATTATTTATAGACCCATGGGCTCAGAATTTACTGGGACATCTATTAATTAATACTACTCTTTACCCTGCAGCAGCAATCATAATGGTGGGTTATTCTCTGCACTATGGATGGATGATATTTGTTGCAGCATTTTTTACCCTTCTAGAGGTTTTATTCGTAAATATAAGAATTTATGAGCAGCATTGGTGGAGATATTATATGACGTTTATAGCAGTCATCATCTTTTTATCAATCTTTCATAAATGGTTTGGTAAGATGAATGAGAAACGCTATGGAGCAACAAGAGCAATAACATTCTATTTTGTAGCAATGCTGATCATACATATTCCAGCACCAGTGCTTTTGCTTTTAGGGAAACAATATTATCACATAAGTTTTATTAATAATTTGGTAGGCAACTTATATTTGTCTAGCATTATAATTATCTTTTTTTATCATCTGATAGAAGCATTTCTTTTGGTATTGTTTACCTGTGTATTGAAAAAAGGGTATTTGAAGATACTGCCTATTGTT
>JARBUB010000281.1 GCA_029239905.1 Clostridia bacterium | reverse complement strand
GGGGGAAGGAAGAGGACAATAGAGAAATAATATTTGATGCTTCAGGAGACAGGTATCAAAAGGTGATTAAGGAGTTGGAGCAGTATGCTGATATTAGCAATTGATACATCTAGTTCCACGGCAACAGCTGCCCTGCTAGAAGATGGAATTTTGCTGGCTGAGTACACGCAAAATAGTGGAAGAACTCATTCGCAAAGGCTTATGCCTATGATTGATAATATGTTTAAAGCCTGCGACAAAAAGGCAGGAGATGTTGACTTATATGCTTGTACCGCTGGACCGGGCTCTTTTACAGGTCTTCGTATCGGTGCGACGGCAGTAAAAGCTATGGCACAGGTATTTGACAAGCCGATAGCAGCAGTCCCAAGCTTAGATGCTTTGGCATATAATTTATATGATTATGATGGAATGATTTGTCCAATGCTGGATGCTCAAAGAGGTTCTGTTTACAGCGCTTTGTATAAATGGGAAAATAATAAGCTTGTTAAAATACAAGACTATAGAGTTATAGATGCAAAAGAATTGGTAGATAAGCTGGCTGCCTTTGACCAAAAGATTGCCATATTAGGCGATGGGGTGGAAATAGCAGCAAAATATATAGATATAAATACTAGCAACATAAGTTTAGTACCTGCAGGGAGTTCACAGCCGAGAGCTTCATCTTGTGCAGCAATTGCTGAGCAAATGCAACTAGAGGGAAACCTTGAAAGTAGTTATAGCTTTATGCCTACATATATTAGAAAGTCTCAGGCTGAAGTGGAATATGAAAAGAAGCAAGAACCGACTACTAGAATTATGGAGCTTAGAGATGTTGAAGCAGTATGGGAAATAGAAAAGTTAAGCTTTAAAACGCCATGGTCCAGGGAATCCTTTATTGAAGAAGTAAAGGCTAAGGATAGAACTAGATATGTGGTGGCTGAATTGGGAGATACAGTGGTTGGTTATGGCGGAATGTGGCTTATCATTGATGAAGCACACATTACAAATATAGCTGTACACCCTGATTATAGAGGGAAAAAAATAGGAAAAAGAATTGTTGAAGAAATGATAGCCGTAGCTAATAATGAAGGTATTACCAGCTTGACCTTGGAAGTAAGAGTTTCTAACGCACCGGCGATAAAGTTGTATAAAGATCTTGATTTTCACGAGGTTGCAATTCGAAAAGGCTACTACGTTGATACCGGTGAGGATGCTCTTATAATGTGGAAAAAGTAAAAAAGGCTTATATAGCCTTTTTTTGTTTGGACGTGTTCCTCGTTTGTCAAAGGCGCAGAAAGTATTTTACTTTCAGACAAAAAATGTATAATATCGTATATATAAATAGATATGTTACGAAAAAGGTGGCGATATATTTGGATGCCAGCGACATAGAGATTATTGACCAATGCATTGGAGGCAATGTAGAGGTTTTTGAGCAATTAGTTGAGAGATATAAAAAGCTGGTATTTAATACCGCCTATAGAATGATGGGAAATCGGGAAGAAGCAGAGGATATAACTCAAGAAGCTTTTATTCGGATATATAATTCCCTATCAAGATATAATTCTCAATTTAAGTTTTCTACCTGGGCATTGAAAATAACAAGCAATTTGTGTCTGGATAATCTAAGAAAAAGAAAAGGTGAAAGCTTACCTATTGATGAGCAATTCAATATCAGTGATGATAAGCCAACACCTGAAGAACAGTATATACGAAAAGAAAAACAAAAGCAGGTATTGGAAGCCATAAACAAGCTGCCGGAAAAGTACAAGGAGTTTATCATACTTTTTCACAGTAGAAATTTATCCTATCAAGAAATAATGGACATTACGGGTGAATCTCTAACCATTGTCAAAAACAGACTATATAGAGCACGACAAATGCTAAAGGAATATCTGATAAGTGCAGATAAGGAGAGTGAAAACGTATGCAATGTAGGCAAATAAGTAATTTGATAATGAAATATTTTGATGGAAACATAAGCGAAATTGAGTTACAGCAATTAATGAATCACAATCAAAAATGTTCAGACTGTGCAGAGGAATTTGAGATATTAAAGGATGCTATATATGAGATTGAAACCTTGCCGGAAATTGAACCGCCCCATGAGCTTACTGCCAACATTATGACTTCAATCATAGAGCAAAAGCATTTCAGTTTAAACAAAAGACAGTTAATATGTGCAGTTATGGGTTTTGTTGGTTTAGTACTCTTTACTTACAATATAATTTCTTTTGTGATATTGCCAATGATGGGAATTACACCGCTGATATCATTCCAAAGCGGAGTAGAAGTTATATATTTGCTGGTTGAAAAGGTAATGGACGGCTTTGTAGATATGTCACTGTATTTAGGTAAACTGTTGGTTTTCAGAAATATTTTATTTAGGGAATATACAGTATTTTTGTCATTATGGCTGGCAATGTTTGCAATGGTTGGATTGATGCTGTATAAACTTATGAACATGAAAAATAACGAGGCAAAAAGATATCCCCCACTAATATAAGTTGCTGGTTCAAATTTCTGCAATAGGTAGTAGGCACATATCCCCTGCCTCGTTGAAACGCTCGGGTAGGTTTTTGCAAAAAGCGCAAAAGCCTTTTAGTAAAATCTTGTTATAAAAATGGATTTGTTGATTTAAAATAATCTGCTTATGAACTAAATATCAAGGCGTAGGTTGGGAGGTTAATATTAGGATATGAAAAAGTTAATATTTGTAGTTCTTTTAACTGTAGTACTGTTAATGAGCTGTGCATTTAGGTATGATATAAACAATGGTGACAGCTTAACAATATTTGAAAATCAGGTAATACCAGAAGGAGATATCGTATCTGGTGATGCAATATGTGTATTTGGCAATCTCGATATTAAGGGAGATGTCAGAGGCGATGTAGTTGCTGTATTTGGGAATGTTGATGTTTATGGAAAAGTAAATGGAGATGTTGTAGCAGTATTTGGCAATGTAAATGTGCATAAAAGCGCTATTATCGGTGGTGACACAGTTGGTGTTTTCGGAAATGTTGATAAGGATCCTGAAGCTATAATAAGAGGGGAAACAGCAGATACGAATATGGGAAATGTCAGCAGATATTTTGATTTCATCCCGAATATGAGTTTTAACTCTATTATAGGAATGATGATTGTATATGGTTTATCTTGTTTAGTTGTGATGCTGGTTCCTGACAGAGTGAGATTAATGACGGATCGCAGTCAATACAATCTAGGACGCTATTTGGGGATAGGGCTTTTGGTTATGCTGGTAATAATACTTTTAATTCCTTTATTGATTATAACAATAGTCGGAATAATACCTGCTATTTTGCTGTTAATTGTATTCATGATTGCAGCTTTCGTAAGCACAACAGCAGTGTATATATTATTAGGACAAAAAATTGCAGCTGCAGTAGAAGGCAAAAACGCTATTTTTATACACTTGCTCATAGGTATGGTAGTAGTAAATGCGTTGACAATCGTGCCTGTATTAGGGGTGTTGGCCACAATGGCAGTGTTTTTCGTAGGCCTAGGTGCGGCATTTGATACCAGATTAGGCAGCCCCATGATAAATAAAAAGGCAATTTAATATAAATGTT
>JARBUB010000280.1 GCA_029239905.1 Clostridia bacterium | reverse complement strand
GCTTTTTGAACACCCATTAATTACAAATACCGCCATAATGACAGCCATAATCTTTATCTTTTTCTTCATATGGTGCTCCTTTCACTTTTACCTTTGCTTAAATATATTTTATCATATATATGTTCCCACAAAATAAAATTTATTATTATTATAAAAGTTTAACACTTTGATAATATTTATTAAGAAAAAAGAGCCTGTTATAAAACAGACCCTTTTCAATGTAACCTTTTCATATTAATTTTTCAATATTGCAGCCTTAAAGCTATTAGCTCATTTTACTAATCAATTCTCTTATTATAGCCTCTGCTTTCTTAACATCTGCTTTTCCTTTGCTTTGTTTCATGATAAAACCAAACATAGAGTTGATTGCTCTGTCCTTACCAGCCTTAATATCTTCAACGGCCTTTGGATTGGCATCAATTGCTCCCTGACACAATTTTGTTAAATCATCCTCAGAAATACCCTCCATATCTTCTGCCTTGATGTATTCCTCTACGGCTTTTCCGCTTTCAAGCATTTGCTGTAGAGTACTTTGAGCCATCTTGAAGTTGATTTTTTTATCATCCAAAAGTTTTACTAATCCTGCAAACTGTTTTGCAGTGATGAGAACTTTAAAAAGCTCTTTATCTTCCTCTATGCTCATATTAGCATAAATAGTACCTGTTATAAGGTTGGAAGCATTCTTAACACTTGCACCCTCTGCCAGTGCTTCTTCAAAGAACTCTGCGACACGTCTGTATCTAAACATCTGCCTTGCTGTTGCTTCTGGAAGCTCCAGTTCATCTATATATCTCTTTAATTTATCAAAAGGCAGCTCTGGAAGTGATTTTTGAATTTCCTCCACTTTCTCTTGAGCAATTTCAAAACGTATAACATCAGGGTCTGGGAAATAACGATAGTCATCAGAATTTTCCTTCTCACGCATAGGTGAAATAGAATCCTCTACATCATCATACCGCATAGTCTCCTGAACGATAATTCCGCCTTCCTCCAAAATATCAGTCTGTCTCTCTATCTCAGCATACATAGCCTTTTGTATGAAGTTTAGGGAGTTTACATTCTTAGTTTCTGTTCTGGTCCCAAACTCTTTTGTACCAGCTTCACGTAAAGATACATTAACATCACAGCGCATAGAACCTTCCTGCATCTTGCAGTCAGAAATTCCTGCGTAACGCATAATAAGCTGCAGTTTTTCTGCATACTCCTTTGCTTCTTCCGGTGACGATATATCTGGCTCAGATACAATTTCAATTAACGGAACTCCACCTCGATTATAATCAATATAGGTGTAGCCATTTTCATGAATTAGCTTTCCTGCATCCTCTTCTATATGAATACGAGTGATCCCAATTCGTTTTCCACTGTCAAGCATGATGTAGCCATGTTCACAAATAGGTTCATCGTATTGAGAAATCTGATATGCTTTAGGTAAATCAGGATAAACATAATTTTTTCTGTCCATATGAGAAATATTATTGATTTTACAATGTACTGCAAGACCCGCTCTTACTGCATATTCAACTACCTTTTTATTTAAAATCGGCAGTGAACCTGGTTGACCGGTACAAACTGGACAACAATGTGTGTTAGGATCTCCTCCAAAAGCAGTGGTGCAGTTACAAAAAATTTTTGTATTAGTTGCCAGTTCAATATGAGTTTCAATACCGCAAACTACCTCATATCTCATATTCTGACACCTCCTTCGTAAATGCCAACCTTGTCTTCTGAATTTTGTTCATAGAAATAAGCCATATTTAAAATCGTAGCTTCATCAAATTTCTTGCCAATAATCTGCATTCCTATAGGAAGACCTTTCGCATCCTTTCCGCATGGCACAGATATAGCTGGAACCCCTGCAATATTAATCGGTACAGTACATATATCAGATAAATACATCTCTATAGAACTAGCACCACGGAAATTTAATGGTGATGCAGTATTAGGTGCAGTCGGTGCAATTAACGCATCACACTTTGTAAATATATCATTAAACTCTCTATTAATCTCTTCACGGATAACAATAGCTTTTTTATAATATGCATCATAATAACCGCTAGATAGTACGTAAGTTCCAAGCATGATACGGCGTTTTACTTCAGCTCCAAAGCCTTCACTTCTCGTTTTGAAAATCATATCATCAATGCTTTCATAGGAAGCTGTACGGTGACCATAACGAATACCATCGTATCTTCCTAAGTTAGAAGAAGCTTCTGCACAAGCGATGATATAGTAAACAGGAAGTGCCAATTTAAGCGCTGGCATTTTTATATTTACTATCTCAGCACCATTCTTTTCAAATAGCTTTATTGCCTCAAAAATTTGAGCTTTCATATCTGGGTCTATACCTTCAAAAAAGTCTTCAGCCACACCTATTTTCTTTCCCTTAACATCTTGGTTCAAAGCTTCTAAGATGTTGCCATAGTCAAAAGCTTTACTGGTTTGATCACGTCTGTCATAACCTTTTATAGCATCAAATACTATAGCAGCATCTTTAACGCTGTAGGTCATCGGTCCAATCTGATCAAGTGAGCTTCCATAGGCAATAAGACCATAACGTGAAACCGCACCATAGGTTGGCTTAAGTCCTACGATTCCGCAATAAGAAGCCGGCTGACGAATAGAACCGCCAGTGTCAGACCCAAGAGCATAGGCTGCCATATTTGCAGTCACCGCAGCAGCTCCGCCGCCAGATGAACCCCCAGTTACATGTGCAGTATTTCTTGGATTTAATGGAGCGCCATAGCAGCTTGATTCACAAGTACTTCCCATAGCAAATTCGTCCATGTTGGTCTTTCCTAGAAGAACAGCGCCCTCTGCCTTTAGCTTTTCCCATACCGCTGCATCATAATATGGTTTGAACCCATCTAAAATCTTAGAACAACAGGTGGTAAGTAAACCATCTGTACAGATATTATCTTTTAAAGTCATTGGAATACCGCATAATGCAGAAGCATTACCAGTCTTTAACAGCTTATCAGCGATTTCTGCACCTTCAAGAGCTGCGTCAAAGGTAGTATGCACATAAGCATTTATACTCTCATTTGATGCTTCAATAGCCTTTATATATTCTTTTGTAAGCTCAACGGATGAGATTTCACCACTATGAAGCTTTGCTGATAATGAAGAAATTATTTCTCTCACTTCACCAACCTCCTTACGCTGAAAAATCCGTCTTTATCTTCTACATTTGAAACTATCTTTTCATTTGGCAGAGAAGGAATTACCTCATCTTCACGAAGCTCTTCAAAGGAAATAAGCTCTGAACCTACGCTTCGGATATTATCCGTTCCGCCTTCAACGGACTGATTAATTGTATCAGCAAATGCAATAATTTCATCAAATTCGCTTGTAAACTTTTCAAGTTCTTCATCAGAAAAGCGCAATCTAGAAAGCTTAGCAAGTTTTTCAATTTCTATTTTAGTTACTGCCATCGTTAGTCTCCTTTCTTTTTTGTGTTAAGAGGAAAAAGTTCCTAAGTAATAAGTAAGAGTTAAAAGCTTCCAATACTTCACTATTCACTCTTACTTATTCTCTCTTAAATATTAAATATTTACTAATCCTTATTTTCTTATTTT
>JARBUB010000279.1 GCA_029239905.1 Clostridia bacterium | reverse complement strand
CTCCTTAGACAGCCTTACAGCGCATAATCCCAGTGCGAGTACAACCCAGAAGGTCTGAAGAATTCTATAATTGTACCAGATGTTTTCTACTAAACCCTGCACTAAGTATCCTATTACTCCTGCGCATGCAGCAAGCATAACCGTAGATAAAAATATGTCCTTCCCCTTACTTTGACGAGCCAGAGTAGCTCTTACAAATACCAATATGATCAACATGAACATGAAGGCTCCTGCTATGCCCATTTCCAAAATCACCTGTATGTAAACATTATGAGAGTGAAGTGCATATGCTGCCGCAAGAGAATACTTAGGATATATAGCCTTAAAGGCGAGAGATCCAAGACCTATTCCCGTAATCCAAAAGTCCTGAGCCATTCTTAAAGAACCTAATAGTATTGACATTCTATAAGAGGACGAAGTGTCTGCTAAATTTCCTATGCTTGTAAAACGATGCATTACACTTGGCGGTAGCACAAATGGTGCTATAAACAATGCTATGATACACAGTACAAATAAACGCTTATCCTTTATTACTGAGAAACCTACCAACGCCACCATAAGGCCTAACCAAGCACCTCTAGAAAATGTTAACACTATGCATAGCCCGAGAAGTCCTATTATTGCTACAAAAATTCCTTTGTATACAAGCTTTTTTCGGTACCAAAGCAAGGACAATGCGAGAGGAATCATCATAATCAGATACTCCCCCAATATATTTGGGTTGCTGAAGGTAGAGCCTACTCTGCTCTGTATATCCTCAAACATTGTAGTATCAACCCAAGCCTCCGTTGTGGCCGATCCTCCAACATATTGATAAACTCCATAAAGCGAGGTCAAGGAAGCACTAATGATAAGCAGTGCTATCAATAAATAAAGCTTGTAACGGCTATTGATCGTTCTTGTAACAACGAAGAAAAAAGCAAGCATCAGAGTATGCACAGCCAATACATTTATGCTATCCTTGATAAAATACGAAGTCAATGTGCTGTAGCAAAGCACTATAAAAAACAATATTACCAAGGCGTCTATAGGCGTTGCCTTATACTTCGGAAGCTTACCTACAACCCATCTGCATCCAAAAGATAAAATTGTGATACCCATAATCAAAAACATGGCCGTAGTGGGCATTAAAGCTGCAAAGCCAGCTGCGAGGAAAACTCCAAGCTCATATTTCCAAAGTATCAAAACGGCTGCGAATGCGCCTACCATGGCTACAAACACTAGTTTTAAAGGGAAAACATATGCAAGTATTCCAAGCATTGCACCTAGAGCCGTCACAGTTAATAGATTATTTGCTTTCAACTTATGATTCGCTTCATAGTCTGTAAAGTTGTCCACAAAGGCACTTTCAACGAAGCGGTATACAAAGCTTCCTTTGAACAGCGCTGCTACAGGTACATCTAATAACAGCATAACAATGGAAACCCCAATTAATACTGCCCTTACAGCAATATACTTCAGCGCATTGACCTGAAATGCCATCCACAAACCTGCTTCTACCACAAGTATTGAAAAAAGCAAGGCCCCATAGCTTCTAATGCTATAGTTGAACAAATTTGAAAGTACTTTGTCCGTTGACTTGATTAGCCGACTTTCATTAAAAAACCTATCTATTCTTTTCCACAAGCAGCATAAAAGCTTTCGCACTGCCGCAATGGGTATCTCAACTATTCTATAGAAAATACTTTCCTGCCACTGCTTACTCAGCTTACTTTCTCCACCAAATATATTGAATATTAAGCTCTTCTCCTTACTTCTTTGCAGACTGCTTAATAATTGATCGGCAGCATGCTTCAAGTAACTATGCCTATATTGCTCCTTCAGATTTGAAAAGATATGTATCATAAAACTAAATATCAGACTGTTTTCCACTAAATCACTTCCTAACTATTTTCACTTTCGTTTCATATCCATAATAAATTTCATCATTCATTAACCATACCTTACTATCACAGGGCCTGACTCACTAATTGGCCCTTACAATAAGAATATTTAAGTCATAGTAATTATATTATTATTCCTATCTAAAGTAAAGCGCTAGAGCCTTCTTATTATTAACATATATGTTTTATACAAAACATTTTCTCCTGCTTATATATTGTGAAGAGTGCATCTTTGATAATAGAAAAGCAGATGATTCTAGCTATTTTGCTTTTCTATTTCTTATTAAAGATATATATAACAATAAAAGTATGCACCCCTCCGGGCACATACTTTCATTCTATATGTTTTGCACGAAACATTTTACATTAAATCAGAATGTGCAAACATTTCCCTTCATTCATAAGTTGCGAAAAATACAGCTTCTATAATACAAAATCGGATGCTTCTACCGATTTTATATTTAATATACTTTTTTCGCAACTTATCTATCACTGTATTATATAAGTTCCCCTAATCAGCAGATAAGAATCGATTACTGCCTTAATTCCTCTGCCATCATCTCTTGACGAGATTAACAAATGGTTTACTGTTACTGCGTCTCCTGTATTTAAGTCCTTTGCAGAAGTAATATTTGCCAATCCCCCATTTGTACCTTTTATTGCTGTAACCTTGCCAGATCTTAAAATTACTTCAGCTCCAGCTCCCGATAAAAGAGTTTTACCCTTATTTAATAGAACAACTTGGAATCCGGCATCTCCGCTACCACCGCCACTGGAAAGTTTTCCGACAGTTTCCTGCAGTTTAAGAATATCCTGATTTTTTTGTTCTAATTGTGTTTTTAAACTTGCTATATCTTGATTACTTTTTGTTGTCAAATTGTCTATGTAATATTTCGTCTGTTCTGATTTAAGTTCAACATAAGATTGTGTTACTACAGGATCTGCTTCTGATCCAGGTGTCGTACCGTCGGCTGAACCATTTATAAATACTGCTGCTAAAACTAATGTTGTAACAACTGCCGTTGCTATAATTTTTTTGTCGATTGCAATCTTCATATTTCTCTCCTTTTCTCTCACAATTCCATTCAACGGGGCGACATGGATATCGCCCCCCCTACGCCATATTAATCTACAAAATGCATTTAGTAAAAACTTTATATTTTTATGTATATTATATAATTCGTCACGAACTGCTAAATTCCTGTGTGTTTTGCATTTTTGTAATATTTGCATAAATTATGTCATAAGATGCTATAAATTCAAAAAATAAAAAAGAGCCATAACTTTTACATTATAACTCTCTATGTAATATGTATTATCCCGAATATTCTACTAAGCCAAAGCTTACTTGAAGTCCATCATCTACCCTCTTCATCATTTCATCAGATAAATGACCGACTTTTTCCTTTAAACGTTTTTTATCTATGGTTCTTATTTGCTCAAGTAATATAACCGAGTCCTTACTGATGCCATATTCCTCCGCCTTGATTTCAACATGGGTAGGAAGCTTGGCCTTATTGATTTGAGATGTTATCGCGGCGACAATCACCGTCGGACTATATTTGTTCCCAATATCATTTTGTATTACCAGCACAGGTCTTACACCGCCCTGTTCTGAACCTATTACTGGACTAAGGTCTGCATAGAGAATATCTCCTCTTTTAATAACCACATTATTCACGCTCCGCAAGTCTTGTTTCATATCTAGTAATCGATTCATTATCTGC
>JARBUB010000041.1 GCA_029239905.1 Clostridia bacterium | reverse complement strand
AATAACAATTCCAAAATAGCAGTACCTCAGTTTAATTTCAATAAAATGCCCCCTAAGACAGGCTTCAGTTTTTTCCACTGCGACTATCTTAGGGAGCGCAAATATATGTTGCGGAAAATATTTATCATATACAAAATCAGTAGAAACATCCGACTTTGTATTATCAAACATGTATTTTTCGCAACATATAAACAGATGAAAATGTTTTGCACTATTTGAATTCTATTTAAGTTGTATAGTGCAAAACATGTATCATCATGTTTAGTTCAAAACAAATAGCATTTTATTTTGATTTAAAAACCAACTTATCTTCCTCTACATCAATCAGTACTTTACTGCCGGGTTTTATGGTGCCTTTTAGCAATTCCTCAGAAAGCTGATCCTCCACCAATTTAGTGATAGCTCTTCTTAGAGGTCTGGCTCCATATTGCTGATCAAAGCCCTTTTTCATCAACAGGGATTTGGCATCATCAGATGCTTCGATTTCAATATTCATTTCTCTTATTCTCTTTAGCAAGGATTCTAGCATGATTTCAACGATTTCCTTCAGATGCGCTTCTTCTAATTGATGGAAAACAATGATATCATCTATTCTGTTCAAGAACTCTGGACGGAAGCTGCTGCGAAGCTCTTCCATTACATTATCCTTCATCTTTTCATAAACGCTTTCCTTTTCATCAGTTGATGCTGCAAAGCCTAGAACCTTCTGTTTCTTAATCGTGTGAGAACCTACATTTGATGTCATAATTACCACAGTATTCTTAAAATCAACGGTTCTGCCTTTACCATCCGTAAGCCTTCCGTCTTCAAGTATTTGAAGCAATATATTGAATACATCAGGATGGGCTTTCTCTATCTCATCTAATAGCACTACTGAATAAGGCTTTCTTTTGACTTTCTCTGTCAGCTGACCGCCTTCATCATAGCCTACATAGCCTGGAGGGGATCCAATAAGTCTTGATACTGTATGCTTCTCCATGTATTCTGACATATCAATTCTAATCATGGCACTTTCGTCACCGAACAAAACTTCTGCTAATGCTTTTGTCAGTTCTGTCTTTCCTACCCCGGTTGGTCCTAGGAATATAAAGGAGCCAACGGGTCTGTTAGGATCCTTCAGTCCGACTCTTGCTCTCTTAATTGCCCTAGCCACAGATGCTACTGCTTCATCTTGCCCGATAACTCTGCTGTGAAGTATCTTTTCTAAGTTTAGGAGTCTTTCAGATTCCTCCTCAGCCATTTTTGTGACCGGTATACCAGTCCAGCTGGAAACAATAGTGGCTACCTCGTGCTCTCCCACTACTGAATCAGTTGAATGAGCCTTATCTGACCAGCTTCTCTTTTGACTTTCCAACTGCTTTTTTATATCTAACTCACGATCTCTAACCTTGGCTGCTTTTTCATAATCCTGAAGGCTTATTGCCTCAGATTTTTCTTTTTCTAAGCCTGCCAATTCATCCTCTAGCTTCTTTAAATCAGGTGGAGCCGTAAACGTCTTAATTCTCACCCTTGAAGCTGCTTCGTCAATCAAATCAATAGCCTTATCGGGAAGGTATCGATCAGTAATGTATCTATCTGAAAGATCCACCGCTGCCCTAAGTGCCTGATCTGTTATTTTCACTTTGTGGTGCGCTTCATATTTATCTCTTAAGCCGCCTAATATTTGCAGAGCCTCTTCCTTGCTTGGCTCTCCAACAGTTACTGGCTGGAATCTTCTCTCAAGAGCAGCATCCTTCTCGATATGCTTCTTGTACTCATCTAACGTCGTTGCACCAATTGCTTGAACCTCTCCTCTTGCTAATGCAGGCTTAAGGATGTTTGAAGCATCAATAGAACCTTCTGCAGCTCCCGCCCCAATAATTGTATGCATCTCATCAATAAAAAGTATTACATTATTCACTTGTCTTATTTCGTTCATGACATTTTTAAGACGTTCTTCAAATTCACCTCTATATTTCGCACCAGCTACCATAGATGATAAATCTAGTGTGACAACTCTTTTGTCTTTTAGTCCTTCCGGCACATTTCCTTCATATATCCTTTGAGCAAGACCTTCAGCTACCGCCGTCTTACCAACGCCAGGATCTCCAATAAGTACTGGATTATTCTTCGTTCTTCTGCTAAGGATTTGTATCATTCTTTCTATTTCATGATCTCTCCCTATTACAGGATCTAATTTGCCATCCCTAGCCATCTCATTTAAATCTCTGCCATATTGGTTTAAAGTAGGGGTGTTAGGATTTTCATTCTGCATTTTTTGTCCTTTATTCGCTTTTGGCTCATTACTAAGAAGTGTAAGTATCTCTTGCACTACACCCTCGGAAGTTAAACCCATTGCCTTTAACATTGAAGCTGCCAAGCCATCTCCTTCTCTTATCAAAGCCAATAACAGGTGCTCAGTACCTATAAAGTTTTGACCTAGTGCCCTGGCCTCATTTAGACTATATTCCAATACGGTCTTTGTTCTGGGTGTATACCCAAGAATCTGTGTAACACTTTCTGCCCCGATTCCTACCAACTCTTCAGTATTACTTCTTATAGCTTCAAGATCTACTCCCTTGTTTTTCAATACTTGAGCAGCGATTCCTTCACCTTCTCGAAGTAGTCCTAGAAGTATGTGCTCAGTACCTATATAACTATGGTTTAGCCTAACTGCTTCTTCCTGAGCAAAAACCATAACCTTTTGTGCTCTTTCTGTAAATCTATCAAAAATACCCATACTATTCTCCTTTTATATCTGCTGCATAAGCAACTTCCTTATTTCATCTGCTCTTATAATATCCCTTTTAGAACTATTTAATTCTATGCTTGCATGCTTCTGAAGGCTTGCATTATTAGTCTCTACCATTATTTCATTCAGCACTGATACAGGTATGCTTTTTAAAATTCCCATATCAATTCCTAATCTTATATCAGAAAGCAGCTTCATTGACTCTTGTCCGTTTATAGAGCGGGCGTTCGTCATTAATCCCCAAGCTCTCCAGACCTTATCTTCCAGCATTATTCTATTATTATCAAATAAAAGTCCTCTTGCTTCCTTTTCTTTCGTTATGATCTGTTCTGTTATCCCTGTCAGATTATCAACAGTTTCTTCCTCAGATCTGCCAAGAGTAATCTGATTGGATATTTGAAATATATTCCCTATAAATTCAGTGCCTTCCCCATAAATCCCGCGTATTGTCAAACCGACCTGCATTACTGCCTGCAGTATCTTGTCAATATTTGCACTTAGATTTAATCCCGGTAGATGTATCATAACAGATGCTCTGATCCCAGTTCCCACGTTAGTAGGACAGCTGGTTAAATAGCCAAGCCTCTCGTCAAAAGCATAATCCACTTTACTTTCAACCTTATCATCTATACTACTGGCTATATTCCAAGCCTCCCTAATCTGCAAACCTGGCAAAACTGCTTGAATTCTTATATGATCTTCCTCATTGAGCATAATACTGACTTGCTCATCACTACTTATCAATGCAGCGCCGATAGAACCACTTACCGCCAAATTAGGGCTTATGAGATGGCGTTCTACCAAGGCATACCTATCCACAAATCCTGTATCTTGCATATCATACAATTTATAACCTTTAAATACACCATTCCTTGCTTCTTCGTCATAAATCTTATTAATTACATCAGAGCCGTCTTCCTTTGTAAGCATTGCAGGAAATGGTATATCGCATAAATTTCGCGCCAATCTTACTCTGCTGCTTAAAACAATATTGTTACTTGGCCCATTGTCTTTAATCCAGCTGCCCATCATGTTCCTCCTGCTCCTCAGAATTTATATCCCTGATTCTATCTCTTATTTCAGCAGCCTTTTCATACTCCTCATTATTTACTGCTGATTGTAGTTCCTGCCTCAGCCTTTCAATCTCTCTGTCTAGCTTTATCTTGCTGCCAGCCTTGCTTGGAAGCTTTCCTGTATGAATTATATTTCCATGCAGCCTTTTAAAAAGAGGGTTTAGCCTATCTCCAAAAACCTTATAACAATTGCTGCATCCAAATTTACCACTGGTTTTAAACTTACTATATGAAAGACCACATATGTCACACTTCACTTCATGAACTATATCAACTTTAAAAGGCCCCACACTTCCGGATTTTAAAATTCCTGCCACCAAATCCTGCATTGAAAAATTGGCCTTTAGTGTTATTGGATTTTTCTGCAATGCACATACCTCACATAAATGCATATCAGTTTTAGCTCCATTGTCTATTTTAATAATGTGAACCGCTGCCGGTCTTTTTCCACATTCTTCACACTGCATCATATCACTCCTTATATAAATACTATAAGTTTCTATAAACAAATATATATCTATCTTTCTGTATTTATTCTATATGTTTTGCACTAAACATATTACATTAAGTCAAATAGTGCAAAACATTTTCCTCTGTTCATATGTTGCGAAAAATACAAGTTTGATAATACAAAATTGGATGCCTCTACTGATTTTGTATATGATAAATATTTTTCGTAACATATTCTACCTTTCTTATTTTATATCAATTAGTGCTGTCACTACTGCCGCTTTCAATATCTCTGCTCTAATTCTATCTCTTCCCGTCTTTCCAATGCTGCTCAAAGTATTATCATCCACCACTGTTTTTATAATATTTCGAACCCTTATGTCCAGTAAACCTTTTCTATACAGTATTTCCAGCAGCTCAAACGCACCCTCTTTGTTTACACAATCGCCTATACGATTTGCAAGCATCTCCAGCAAAAAATCATTTTCATTCATATCAATTTTCATGATTTTAATAGATCCCCCGCCTCCCCTACGAGACTCAATGACATAACCTCTATCTGAGGTAAAGCGAGTTGTTAATACATAGTTAATCTGGGAGGGCGCGCAATTAAAGTAACCAGCCATCTCATTTCTTTGGATTTCTATAGTCCCTTTACTTTCATCCATAAGTTCATTTAAAAAGCTTTCGATTAAATCGCTTATCTTAGACATATCATCACACTTCCTGACTTTGACTTTCTTTGACCTTTAATTCTATTATATTAAATTTTGAAAATTTTTCAAGTATTAATATTATTATTTACAAGATATTAAAATTAATAAGTATTATAAAGGCCTTTCATAATAAAATGAAAGGCCTTTTGTTTATTGATAATTCATACATATTTGCTGCTGATATTTTATGCCTAATATGCACTTTCTCAACTAGTGTCTTTTCCTTGCAATAATGTAGTAATCATGTCCATTGCTAGCACCCTTGCTTGTGCATTCAAAATTATTTCTTACCAGCACAGAAAAAATATTATCTGCCTTATCAGATTCCGCTGAGCTCATTGAAACGATAAGCTGTTCATCCATACCTATTTCTTTTGCTGCATTTACTACTCTTCGTACGTCGTTGATAGTGACATAATCGCCAAGGGAAATAGTTCTCTCAACCATTTGATTTCCTCCTATTTGGGGACTTAAAAGATAATCAAATAAGGTAAGATCAACTCATCAGCTGAAAAATTCCTTTTTCTGATTATCTTAAATAAGATGTTTGCACAATTTGATTTAATGTAAAATGTTACGTGCAAAACATATAGTTATTTTATGATTCTTCGTCATAAATATGCCTGTAAAAATAAATACGGCAAAACCACGTTTTGCCGTATTTGTAAACTTTATTTTTAATTTTGCTCTTTTTCTCTATTTGCATTTGCTGTTTCAACGATTTTTGCAGAATATTGTGCAGGAACCTCTTCATATCTTGAGAAGTGCATGCTGAAGCTGCCTCTTGCTTGTGTAATTGATCTTAAATCTGTAGCATACTTGAACATTTCTGCCAAAGGTGCTTCTGCAGTAACCTTCTGGAATTTACCTTCCTGCTCCATTCCAAGTATTTTTCCTCTTTTTTTGTTTAAATCACCTATGATATCTCCCATATACTCATCCGGTACAATTACTTCAACATGATATATAGGCTCTAACAGCACAGGATTTGCACTTGCCATACCCTTTCTATAAGCCAAAGAAGCGGCAACCTTGAAAGGCATTTCTGCAGAGTCAACTGGATGGTAAGATCCATCATATAAACTGCATCTAATATTTACAACAGGATAACCTGCCAAAACTCCTTCTACCATACTCTCGCGCAAGCCTTTTTCCACAGCAGGAATGTATTGTCTTGGTACAACTCCGCCAACTACTTTATCTACAAATTCAATGTCCATATTTCCATCTAAAATTGGCTCGAATTCTATCCATACATGACCAAATTGACCATGTCCGCCTGACTGTTTCTTGTGCTTACCTTCTGCTTTGGCAGATTTTTTAATTGTTTCTCTATATGGTATTTTAGGATCAGATAATACTACTTCAACTCCAAATTTGTTTGCAAGCCTCTTTGTAATAATCTCAAGATGCTGCTCTCCTGTACCAGATATAAGAGTTTGATGAGTTTCTGTGTTTTTCTCAACCCTTAAAGTTGGATCCTCTTCAACCAATCTATGGAGACCGTTACCTATCTTATCTTCATCTCCCTTTGACTTTGGCTCGATTGCCATTGAAATAGAAGGAGCTGGGAAGATTATCGTATCATACATTACTGGGTTGTTAAAATCACAAAGAGTATCGCCAGTCGTTGTAAATTGAAGCTTTGCAACTGCTCCTATATCCCCTGCAACAAGCTTATCAACCATAACCTGCTTTTTGCCTCTGAGTAAAAATAAGTTGCCAAGCTTTTCTTTCTTTTCCTTGTTAACATTATATATTTCCATATCATGAGTCATCGCACCAGAAAGCACTTTAAACATGGATATCTTACCTACAAATGGATCTGCAACTGTTTTGAATACCTGTGCACTAAATGGTGCGGCCGCATCAATTTTTGCAATGAACTTCTCATTGGTTTTTAGATTTGTGCCAGTTGCATACTGTCTGTCAGCAGGAGATGGCATAAACTTCTTCAATGTATACATTAAAGTCTCTATTCCCATATTCTTTATTGCTGCTCCGCACAGTACCGGTATTACATCCCCAGATATAACCCCAAGTCTAAAGCCTTTAATTATTTCATCTGGAGTTAATTCTTCCCCATTAAAATACTTTTCCATCAGCTGTTCGTCTGTCTGCGCAACGGCTTCAATAATCATATTTCTATATTCTTCAACCAGGCTTTCAAAGCCTGAAGGTATTTCCATTTCTATACACTTGTTATTCTCTGCAACTCTAGCCTTCATATCTATTAAGTCAATTACACCTCTAAAGCTTGCTTCAGACCCTATAGGAACCATTACAGGAACTACTTTATTTCCAAAAACTGTTCTCAATTGATTTAATACCTTTGAGAAGTCTGAATTTTCTCTATCCATCTTGTTTACAAAGAAAAGTGCTGGCATCTTTGCATTTTCAACAAGATCCCATGCCTTCTCTACACCAACTTCTACACCGGATACGCTATCGACAGTTATTACTGCACTATCGCCAACTCTCATCGCTGCTACTACTTCACCAACGAAGTCAAAATATCCAGGAGTATCAATTAAATTGATTCTAATATCGTTCATATCACAGGGCGCTATTGCTGCACTAATTGAAATCTTTCTTTTTATTTCCTCAGGGTCAAAATCTGTTGTGGAAGTACCATCGTCTACTTTACCGAATCTGTCTAATACTCCTGTATTAAACAGCATAGCCTCAGCTATTGTCGTCTTACCAGAGTAGCCATGGCCTACGAGTACGACATTTCTTAGATTTTCGGTTTTGTAATCTTTCATAGAATATTCCCCCTTGTATTTTTTGTTTATTCTTTCCATAATTAGTAGATTTCAAACATATTCTTTTATAGTCCACTGTACTATAATTTTAACTTTATGAGTTTTAAATGTAAAGATAAAAATTCATAATTGTTTGTGATTTGCAAATATTCTATTAATTAGACAATTTACGTTCATTCTCGACTAAATTTTCTAATCTGGTGCATTTATGCTTAGATTACACCATGCTATTCATCCACGCTAAACCGTTCGCATTAAATCAAATTGTGCAAAACATTTCTGAGCTATTATCATAAATAGAAGGTATCTCCTTCATTTCGTAGAATAAATAAATTAAATGTACATAATAAAGGGGGCTAAATACAATGCAATATAGAAGCTTTGGCAAACTGGATTATAAGGTCTCTACCTTAGGCTTTGGCTGTATGAGACTGCCGCTTCAAAAAACTGACGGGGAACCTGATACCACAAAGATTGATGAGGAAGAATCTATCAATATGATTAGACATGCCATTGATAATGGAGTAAATTATATTGATACGGCTTATCCTTACCATGGTGGAAAAAGTGAAGAATTAGTGGGAAAAGCCTTAAAGGATGGCTATAGAGAAAAAGTAATGCTTACAACCAAAATGCCTATTTGGATGGTCAAATCCATCGAGGACTGCGACAAGTATTTGGATGAGCAGCTGCAAAAGCTTCAAGTCGATTATGTTGATTTCTATCTTTTACATGCCATGGGCAAGGAACGTTGGGATACTGTTAAAAAACTGGAGATTCTCAGCTTTTTAGATAACGCTATCAAAGAAGGCAAAATAAAGCATGTAGGATTCTCCTTTCATGAAGAGATTGATTTCTTTAAAGAAATTCTAGATGCTTATGACTGGGCTTTATGTCAGGTACAATTTAATTACATGGAAGACCGTCGCTGGGAAGAAGAAATAAAGTACGCTGCTTCTAAAGGTATTGCCGTCGTAGTTATGGAACCCTTGCTTGGCGGTAAGCTGGCTGCTAATCAGCCAGATGATATCAAGGCAGAGTTTGACAAAACAGACGCGGATAGAACTGCTGCTGAATGGGCTTTGAGATGGGTGCTAAATCATCCTGAAGTGACACTTCTGCTAAGCGGCATGAGCAATATGCCTCAAGTAGAGGAAAATCTGAAGATAATGGATAAAGCTGTTGTTAATAACTTGTCAGCTAAGGAGCTTGAGGTTATTAATAAGGTGAGAGATATATACGAAGCGAAAACGAAGGTGAAGTGTACAGGCTGCAATTATTGCGTGCCTTGCCCACAAAATGTTGCAATTCCTAATATATTCAGCACCTATAATGAAGCAGCAATCTATAATGTAGGAGAGCAAGCAAAAGGTACTTACAAGAGAGCAATGCAAATAGAAAGGGATGCCTCAAAATGTATTGAGTGCGGCATATGTGAAACAAAATGCCCACAGAAGCTTCCAATCATACAACATTTAAAGGAAGCCCATATACACCTGACAATATAAAATATAAAGCTGCTGGAAACCAGCAGCTTTTACTTATTTTAAAGAGTCGATTATATCGTCTATTTGTTTTAAGTCTGGACTCTTAACTATTTTGTAAGTTTGTCTCATTACGGTTAAATAGTCTTTATCCATGATAACGATCGGTACAGCTTTATTCTCACTAATCAAAGTAAAATAATAGGTTTTACCCGATGGGGGTCTAAATGTAACAGGCGGCGAGATCACCCGCCTTACTTTTAAAATCTCAAAAGCATTTATTATTTTATCAATATCCTCTTTATCCTTCACTTTATAATTTTCATGCAAATATACCGTGAGTATATCTATCCCAATTTCCTCGACATCTTCAATTTGCATTTGTTCTTCAACCAAAGAATTTAGCGGCATAGGTGATAGATACCAACCTAACCCTATAGATAAACAGATAATCCCGGCAAATATATATACCGCAGTCTTTTTCATTAAGCCCCTCCTTCATGATGATTCCAATAAAGCAAAAGGAAATATAACATATCGAGTTATATTCCCTTTGTCTTACTTATGCCTCTATTTTTTCAAATAAACTAACTCCGGCTGACTTAATCAAGCCGTAGAGTACTGCATTCGCAAATCCGAAGATGAATACCAAACCAGCAAGTACTAACCACACATTTAAGTGAAAGATAATTACAGGTATCACTACCACTGCAGATACCACAGAGGATATCAAAATGCTGACCATAAGATTCATATTTTGCTTCACTGCCTTTTGCTCATTATCCCAATTTAGCTTGGGGAAATTTAAATCGATTAATATCCCAATAAAGGATGTAAAGATCACTCCCACTAATCCAGTTATCAAAATCAATACTATTAAATGAATCGGTGGTAGCAGTATAAAAATAGCTGCCACCAGCATACTAAGCGTCGCTACCATTCCTAATATTATCCCAGTCATAATTTTAGCCATGATTTGATCGTGATAGCTTACAGCTATATACTTAGAAATAAATATATTTGCACCTTCTCTAGATATAGATGTACTTGTTACGCCATTGGTTCCCGATGCAAAAAGTATTGCTGCAAAAGCGATTGCCAATATAATACCTTCATAGTTTCCCGATAATACATAGCCCCGAATTTCACTGACTCCCATTCCACTATCCGCGCCTGCTAGAAATGGTATAAATAGGAATACAGGCAGCAAAAAGTTAATCAGTACACAATTAATAAAATAAGAGGGTGATCTAAAAAGCAGCTTCAGCTCTTTTATTGTATAGGATTTAATGATAGAGCTTTTTACTACTGATTTATCGAATTGTTCTGTCGTTAGCTTCTTGCGCTTTGACTTAGTCTCTGATATTCCTACCAAGCCCTTAAAGTATAAAGACTCACCTAATGTAAGGAATAAGGCACAAAATAATATGGATATAGCTACATAAAGCAATATATTTACCAAGCCCTTTATGTTTGCATTGTTTACCAAAGCAATTGCAAATAGCTTATTAGCAGGGAATATTCCTGACATAATACCCATCAGTGTATTGTCCCCAGGTGTTAGCATGGCTTGCAATTGTTCAGGGTTACTTAGACCACCAAAAAAACTCTGAGACTTGATATTTACAAAAACTGCAGCGAACATAGCCAAGATTCCGCCAATGATCCTGAATTGATCTCTATTCTTGCTGATATTTGTAAACCTCATCAGTATCATGTTAATAATTCCTGCATAAACAAGAGGTATAACAGGCAAGGTCAAAAATCCAAATATAGCATATAGATAATAAATTAAACCAGCTTTACTTGCAATTCCAAAACCGATTATTATAGGTGCAAGGATCAGCAATTCTGTAAGGTATTCGTATAATATAGTTACCGTAAATTTCGCAGCCATAATAGTCGATGGTCTTAAGGGCAGAGGCAGCAAACTTTCTACATCATTTGAAAAATAAAATATATTCATAATATAAAAAATCCCAAAAAATAATATCATCATGCTGACCGCCATCAGTCCTGAAGCAAAAATCAATCCCTCTTGCCCCAGTCCCTTAAAGATAGGGTAAACTGCAATGACACCTGCTCCAATGGCGCCAGCCAAAGGTAAAAGAGAAATAACTAATATCACCGGTAATATTATATTTTTTATTTTGCTGCTTTTTCCTTTTTTACTACCTGTAAAACTGGTAAGCGAGTTTTTTAGTAGTATCTTGGTCAACGCAATATAATTACTCATTCTCAGTCATCTCCAAGAATATCTTTTCTAGGGAGTCATCTGTTTTGAAGTGCTCTCTCACCATATCCATTGTACCGTAAAACAGAAGCTTACCCTTATTAACGATTGCAACCTTATCACACAGCTTCTCTGCTACCTCTAATACATGAGTAGAAAAGAAAACCGTCTTTCCACTATCGGCATGCTCTCTCATCATTTCCTTTAATAGATATGAGGACTTTGGATCTAGTCCGGTCATGGGTTCATCAAGTATCCAAACCGATGGACTGTGTACCAGAACCCCCATAATTACCATTTTCTGTCTCATTCCGTGGGAGTAGCTCTGAATTTGATCTGTCAACACACTTTCCATATCAAATCTTTCTGCCAGTTCTCTGATTCTTTGTTTTCTTGTATCTCCATCCACATTATAAATATCCGCCATGAAGTTTAGATACTCTATACCCTTTAAGCGTAAAAACATATCAGGGCTATCTGGTACAAAGCCAAACTGTCTTTTAGCCCCTAGAGCATCTTCTGCAATATTAATCCCATTTATTGTTATACTACCTGTATCGGGCTTTGTAATTCCGGCTATCATTTTAATAGTAGTAGTTTTTCCAGCGCCATTAGGACCTAAAAAACCTATAATCTCTCCATCAGGAATTACAATACTTAAGTCATCTACAGCCTTGATTGTGCCGTTATAGCTTTTACTGACACCTTTAATCTCTATCATAATATTCCCTCCATCAAATGTTCAACTTATTTGTCATCACTAAATATATAACGTAGTTTTTTGACAAAAGTTTTGTTAAATATTAAATTATTTACTATTATTATACAATAAGCAACTTGTAAAACATATTGTTGAAACAATTTTTTATAGAGTTTATACTAATATAAGATGTGAAAAAGAACGATTAATACAAAAGTAGTAGAAGCATCTGCATTTGTATTATCAAAAATGTATTTTTCACATCTTATGAATCAAGGAAAATGTTTTATTCAAAACATATAATATAAGATGTGAAAAAGACCTATAAATACAAAAGTAGTAGAAGCATCTGCATTTGTATTATCAAAAACGTATTTTTCACATCTTATGAATCAAAAATACATAGAATGCAAAAGGCATATAGAATAGTACATAGGAGGCTTTTTAAATGAACATATATGATGAATCCTTGAAGTTTCATGAAGAAAAACGAGGAAAAATTGAAGTGGTTTCAAGAGTTGAGGTAAATTCCGTGCAAAGTATGAGCTTGGCATATACGCCAGGTGTAGCTCAGCCCTGTCTGGAAATTCAAAAGGATCCTGACAAAGCGTACATATATACAAGAAAGTGGAACACCGTGGCTATCATATCAGATGGTACTGCAGTGTTAGGGCTAGGCGATATTGGTCCTCTGGCCTCACTACCTGTTATGGAAGGAAAAGCAGTACTTTTCAAAACCTTTGGAGATGTGGATGCTATCCCTATATTGGTTGACACGAAAGACACAGAGGAAATAGTGAATACAATTTTATCAATAGCACCTACCTTCGGAGGGATAAATTTAGAAGATATTTCAGCGCCACGATGCTTTGAAATTGAGAAAAAGCTAAAAGAAAAGCTGAGTATTCCTGTTTTCCACGATGACCAGCATGGTACAGCTATTGTCGTGCTTGCTGCGCTTCTCAATGCAATGAAGATCGTCAAGAAACCAATTCATACTTTAAAGGTTATAATAAATGGCTCAGGAGCAGCTGGAAATTCAATTGCAAAGCTTTTAATGTCCTCAGGCATCAGCAATGTCATAATGTGTGACCGCAAAGGGGCACTGTATAGAGGTATGGAAGCACGGGATGCAGAAAAACAAGCAATGGCAGAAGTAACGAATCCATATAATGCAAAGGGTACTCTACCAGAGGTTATAGTAGGTGCAGATGTATTTATAGGTGTTTCTGCAGGTGGCGTGCTGACAAAAGAAATGGTGCAGACCATGGGTAAGGATGCCGTCGTATTCGCCATGGCAAATCCTACTCCTGAAATATTCCCTGAGGAAGCTAGGGCAGGCGGGGCTAGAATCATCGGTACAGGACGTTCGGATTATCCAAACCAAATAAACAATGTACTGGCGTTTCCCGGTATTTTCCGCGGAGCACTAGATGTAAGAGCAAGTGAGATCAATGAAGAGATGAAGGTAGCTGCAGCCTATGCCATTGCGAATTCGATTTCAGAAGCTGATTTAACAGATGAATATATCATGCCTCGTGCTTTTGATAAAAACGTTCAAATGCAAGTGGCGGAAGCGGTACGTAAGGCAGCTGCTGCTAGTGGTGCAGCGAAAGTATAGATAGAGAGAGGCGTATGGGTTTTATCACCCCTACGCCTCTTTATTTACTTATTTATGCTACATATTGGACATCCTTGCATTATCAGAGGCTGTTCCAATCCACACTTCTCCAACAATTGAATATCCTTCATGATTTCAGCAGTTGGTCCGTCATACTCTACCCTTCCATCCTTCAGAACTATGGTCCTGCTGCATAACTCTAAAACCATATCCAAGTCATGTGTCGCTATAAGCTTTGTATGTTCAAAGCCTTGCAGCAGCTTTATCAATCGTCTTCTTGACCTAGGGTCTAAAGCTGCGGTTGGCTCATCCATTGCCAGAACATTAGGTTCCATAGATAGTACTGTCGCAATTGAAACGGCTCTTTTTTCCCCACCTGACAGCTTATAAGGTGCTCTATGCAGAAGATGCTCAATTCCTACGATTTTCAATGCCCGTAATACTCTTTTTTCTACTTCATCTTCCTCAAGTCCATAGTTTCTAGGTCCAAAAGCAACATCATTATAAACGCTTGTATTGAACAGCTGATCCTCAGGATCTTGAAATGTAAAGCCCACTGCTTGTCTTATCATATTCAAAGTCTTCTTTGTAACAGGCATGTCACCAAGCCTTATCTCTCCCTGTTCTGCAATCAAAATACCCACCAAAAGCTTCAACATGGTAGATTTTCCGGCACCATTGGCTCCAACGATTGCTACAGACTCTCCATGATGAATTTTCATATTAAGGTCTTGCACTGCTATACTTCCATCAGGATAGGAATACCTGACATCAATAAAATCAATTAAATGATGACTCATTTTATCACCCCAGTCACCAATAACCCCAAAAGTATTGGTATATTAATAAATCTTACTATTATAAAAAAGACTATCCACCCTATTAAATATAGTATATCTTTTCTGCATATGCTATGAAGATTTACGCCATAGTACTGATTTTCAAACCCCCTAAGCTTCATAGCCTGATATAATCTATTAGCTCTATCGTAGGTTCTAAGCAGCAATAATCCAAGCAAAGATCCCCAGACCTTGCTGCTTACCCCCTTTTGATTTGGTGCTCTTAAAGTGTAAGCAGTATATACCCTTGAAGCTTCCCCCATCAGTACAGCAATGTATCTATAGGTTAAAAGCAGCTGGATAATAAATATTTGAGGTATATGAAGCTTATGCAAAGCGGCTGCTATCTTGTTCATACCTGTTGTGGACAGTAAAAGCAATGCCGCAAATACTGTCAGACAGCATTTTATAAGCAAGGATGCAAAGGATACCATACCTGCCGTAATATCTATACCTCCCAAGGTTGACAAGACTGCTCTATCTAAAAAAGGATTAAATATTCCAACTCCAATTGCCAAGGGTGCTGCTACTGCTAATCCAGCTAACACAGGTTTAAGCGGGATATCTCCAACTGACATAATAATCACAGGGTAGAAAAATAAGGGTATCAGTCCTGATAACTCATACTTATCATAGGATACGACAATTATCAGATATACTAAAGTAACAATCAGCTTCATTACAGGATGAATCCTGTGAATGGTCGTCTCATTATCTGCCAACTCGTCCAATATGAACATTTTGTACGCTGCCTGTGTTATGTTTGCCATATCTTCAATTCCTATATTTATTTATGATAATATATTTTTGTTTCTTGATTTTTTACTTATAATCCTTATTGTTATG
>JARBUB010000278.1 GCA_029239905.1 Clostridia bacterium | reverse complement strand
CCTGCACCTTTTCCAGTTTTATTTGTTGGAATTGTCCTTCCCACAGCCTTTGCGAATATCTTCGTAACCTTAATTGCGTATAATGCTGCAAGAACAGCAATTAAGGCATCTGGCGTAAAATATATCTAGGTCAACAAAAAAAGTCCTTAACTACTAAGTCATCCCTCGGTAGTTAGGGGCTTTTTTGTTTTACAGCTTTATAAATTCAGGTTTGCCCTTTCTAAATATTGTATTGTATTTAAATCCGCAGCTTTGCAAAATATATACAGCTTCCTCAAAGCCATAACCCAAAGTATTGGGATTGTGCGAATCAGAGCCTAAGGTAATGATTTCACCACCAAGCTCCTTATAAAGTTTTATAATGCTAGGTTCGGGATGGAAATGCTGTAGTGAATAACGTTTGCCAGAGGTATTTAATTCAATACCTTTTCCTTTGTTAATTATAATTTTAAGAACTTCTTCAATATATTCCATATACTGAGAAGCAGAGAAACTGCCTTTACTTACATATCTAGCAATTGCATCAATGTGTCCCAAGTTATTATAACTATTATAATTTTTCACGCAGAAAATCATATCATTGAAATAGTCTAATGTACCTAGATGACCAGATTTGGACTCCGTAAAGTCTCCGCCATAGAGCTCTTTCTTATTGGCGGCATGTATGGATCCAAGTATGTAGTCGAAGCTTTTATTTTGAAAAAAGCTATTGTCTTCTTCCAGTATATGAGGCTGCATACCAAATTCGATCCCTGTTAGGATTTCAAGCTTATCATTATATTTATCTTTTAGCCTCTTTACTTCACCTATATATTTCGAATAGTCTATATCAAATTGGATAGAAGTACCAGGGTAATCAATGTCAACATGATCGGTGAAGCATATTCCTTCCAAACCTTTTGCAATGGCGGGCAGTATATAGCTCTCCATCTCAAAGGTACAATCATTGGAGTGATTCGTATGTACATGATAGTCAAACATTTATATTTCTCCTTAAATTTATTATAATATAAATTTTAATTATTATTGATATAAGTGTCAAATATTAGTTTATTGCCAAAGCTGCAAATATATTTGCAGTAAAAAAAGTAATATGATTAAATATTAAATAAATTATGTGTCACCGAAGAAATAATTCAAGTTTATGCAGGTTTATACATATTTCTATGTGCAATTTTATTTGCATATGAGCAAATAGTTTTGCGCATAAAAATATATTTCAGAAAATTTTGCGAAAGTGTTTAGAAATATATTGTATAAAGTTGAGTATTTTCAATGTTTTGTATTTTAGAGAATTCAGATAAGCATAAAATTAATTGGCACAGTAATTGCTATAATTATATATGGGCCTTAATGCCGTACTTAAATTAAATACATAAATAATATACAAATTAAACCTGGGAGAAACAAGTTATTGCAAGTAAATTGAATATTGTTTTGTATAGAGATTAAGGCTGTACAAAATATATTATATTAAAATTATTATATGGAGGTAATTATATGCAAAATGTAAAAGTAGCAATTTGGGGATTCGGTGCAATGGGAAGCGGTATGGCTAGAATGCTTTTGACAAAAAAAGGCGTTGACATTGTAGGTGTTTGTGATAGAAATGAGGGCAGAGTAGGCAAGAGCATGTTTGAGGTTCTTGGAGTAGAAAGAGGAGACAAGCCTGAAGTAATCATCATAAACGATATTGATGAAGTATTAAAAGGAAAGAATGTTGATGTTTGCCTATGTGCAACAGATTCCTTCACAAAGAAAGCATTCCCAAGATTAAAGCAAGTATTGGAACATAAAGTAAACGTTATTTCTACAGCAGAAGAAATGGCATATCCTCAATCACAAAATCCTGAATTGGCAGCTGAACTTGATAAAATAGCTAAAGAAAACGGTGTAACTATCCTTGGAACTGGTATAAATCCAGGATTAATCATGGACTTGTTGGTTGTTTGCTTAACAGGTTGTATGACTGATGTTGAACATGTTGAAGCAAAGAGAGTTAACAGTTTGTCACCATTCGGACCAGCAGTTATGGAAGAACAAGGTGTAGGTGTTACTGTAGATGAATTCAACAAGGGTATTGCTGATGGCACAATGGCAGGTCACGTTGGCTTTGCAGAATCAATCAGAATGATCGGCGACGCAATAGGTTGGGATGTACAAAAGTACGAAACTCAAATGAAGCCAATCGTTACTACTGTTGACAGAAAATCACCATATGGTTTCGCAGCTGCAGGAAACGTAGCAGGCGTAAACATGACAGGTCAAGGATATGTTGACGGACAAGTTAAGATAGACATGATTCACCCACAACAAATTGAACCAGAAATGGAAGGAACTCATACTGGGGACTATATTACAATTAAGGGTACTCCAGAAGTAAACATGGTTATAAAGCCTGAAGTACAAGGTGGACTTGGAACAATCGCTATGTGCGTAAATATGATTCCCCAAGTTATCAATGCAGCACCAGGTCTAAAGACTATGATAGATCTACCTGTACCAAGAGCAATTATGGGCGATATGAGAAATCGTATAAATAGATAATAATATATGAGAGCAGGGGCTATAAGCGTTGTCTTAGAGCAATTGGGTAATACTAATGCTAGCCCCTGCAATAATGAATGAAAAGGAGTGTTGCAAAATGAATGCAGCAAAAAAGGGAGATTGGGTACAAATACATCAAATTGTACTTAAACCTGAAGAAAGAGCTCCTCAAGTGCCTGATGACACAAAGCAAGTACCTTTGGAACTATGGTTAAAAGGATATGCTCAGGAAGAGGCTAAACTAGGAGAACAAGTTGAAATTGAGACTACTACTGGACGTAAAGTAACGGGAGAACTGGTTGCAGTTAACCCAAAATATATTCATACATTTGGTGAATTTGTACCTGAGTTATTGAAAATAGATAGACAAGTTAAAGAAATCCTCTTTGGAGGTGAAAAATAATGGTGAGAGATAATTCATACGCTGCAGTAACTGGCAGAAAAAATGAGATTATGAAAAAAGCTATTGGTATTGACTACTCAGTATTCGAGTCAGATGGAATTGGTTTTGACTATGAGAGAATGATGAGAGAAGCGGGATATACCTTAGAAGAAATACAGAAGATACAAGCAGATGTTAGCGTTGGTAATACGCCAATTATAGAGTTAAAGAACCTTACTGCTTTGGCTAGAAAAATGGCACCTAAGGGCAAAGGCGCAAGAATATTTATAAAAGATGAGGCCTGCAACCCATCAGGAAGCTTTAAGGCTAGAAGAGCAGCTAGTGCTGTTTATTACGCTAAAAAGCATGGTTATAAAGGTGTTGTAACAGCTACAAGTGGTAACTACGGTGCAGCAGTTGCATCTCAAGCAGCGATGCAGGGATTGAAATGTATCGTTGTTCAAGAATGCTATGACAGCAAAATGGTTGGACAGCCAGAAATATTAGAAAAACAAAGAGCATGCGAATCACTAGGAGCTGAAGTTGTTCAGCTTACTGTAGGACCTGAGCTTTTCTATAAATTCTTAATGCTTCTTGAGGAAACAGGATATTTTAATGCATCTCTATATACATCCTTTGGTATAGCCGGTGTAGAAACTCTTGGCTATGAGCTGGCAATGCAGTTTAGAGAAAAAGAAGG
>JARBUB010000277.1 GCA_029239905.1 Clostridia bacterium | reverse complement strand
AAAAGTGGTCTAGGCAATATATAACAGCCTAAACCACCTTTATTACTTATAATTCTTAGGTATCTCGTTAACTCCTAAATAATCCATAAGAGCAGTTTGCAATATTTTAGAGTAATTAACACCTTTAGCCTCTGCAAGCTCTTTAAGCCATGCAGGTAGAGTTAGATTTGTCTTCACGGCTCTATTGTCCAACTCATTCCTTACTAAATCGGGAAAAACTGTAATAGGAGATACCAAATACCCTGATACTGTTTCCGGATCCACTTTTATTGTTTTAGATGGTGATGGTATTTCTTCTCCATCCTTCTCCATTCCATATATATGAAGTCCTAAGGCTTCAGCCGCTTGCTTTTGTGCCTCTTCGAAATCCTTTCCAAAGCTTACACAACCCAAAATATCAGGAAAATAAACGCTGTAACCCGTTTCAACTGGTTCAAACACTGCTAAATAACTAAGCTTGCGCATAACATTGCATCTCCTTGCTTTTTTAAGTAAATAACCTATTTTAAACTTGCCTGTTTTAATATGCTGTTTAGTGTACCAGGAGCAATATCACCTTTGTGATTTGGCACCGTGACCTTACCAGACTTGCTGGAATGCTTTAGTTGAATATGAGAACCCTTTGTTCTTGATTCAATCTCAGTCCAGCCATCTTTATAAAGTATTTTTAACACTTCTCTCACGGTCATATATGCTCCCCCCATACGTATATCATACGCCTAAATAATGCGTATGTCAAAATGTATCTTGACTCTTTTTACGCCTATTTATTAGTTTCTGATGAATTTGTAACAACAACTATTATTAAGAAACTCCTGATGCAGTTACTTTTGCATTACCTCTATATCTTCTGATAAATCATGATATTGAAATCAACCTCAGTGTCAAGCTTATCCAGCTTTTTCAAGTCCTCAACCGCATCCTGGTCGGTATGACGACTATAAGGTGTCATCATCAGAAGATTAAAAATATCTTCCGAGCCCTTCAAATGGATATCATAGGAAACATTAAACTGCTTTAATAGTTCAAAGCCTTCTCCCACAGTTCCTTTTTGACCAATAAAACTTGACTCTTCATACAATGCTTTTTTTAATCCTAACAGATGTCGCGCTCCCGGAGCAGCAATGATCAGTTTCCCTGAAGGCTTAAGGATACGACTGAACTCTTGCTCATCCCTGGGAGCAAAAACACATAATATGGTATCCATCGACTCAGATAAAATAGGTGTATGATAAGTACTGGCAACTGCAAAGCGAATATTCTTATCTCTTCCTGAAGCATAGTGTATTGCAGCCTTTGAAACATCTATTCCATACATATTTATTGCGTCGATGCCATCTATGGTTAAAAGCTTGTTTCTAAGTCTTGAAGTATAATAACCTTCACCGCATCCGGCATCCAGAATACAAATTTCCTTCGCTTTATCCATATCAGATACCTGACTTATAAGTGCTTCATTTAAATGGTCGGAAAAAATCTCGTAATATCCTTTATTTAAGAAATCCCTTCTGCATTCAATCATTTCCTTATGGTCACCTGGGTCACCTGCTCCAATGTGACTTGGAAGCAGCAAATTTACATATCCCTTTCTTGCTATATCATAGCTATGCCCTTTACGACAGAAATATTGTCTTTCACCTTGCACCAAGGCATTTGAACAAACCGGGCATTGAAACAAACTTTTCTTACTCAAAATACATTCCTCCAACGTCTTGCTAGTATGTATTATACCATTTCTTATTGTATGTAGTCTTTTCATAATCATTTCATCTTAAAATATAATTTATAGTTTAAAATAAAAAGTGATATAGGCTGTAAATAGCCTGTATCACTTTTTATATTCCAATTAATTCCATATGCTAGTTATCTTGTATTTGAATATGATATATTTTTTCTTCCCATATTTCTTTTATCTCCATGTTCCACCTATCAGCTTGTTTATCATAGGCTATGGATTTCACAACATGAAGCCCATTGGGTTTAATTTCTGGAGATGTTAACGCCTTAGACAGCGCCTCAGATTCAGTTAGATTAGCTCCATCCGATTTTGGGCTGGAAATCACTTCTATGTGCTCAATTTCTGATTGGCCCGGATATGATTCTCGTACAAAATCAAACCAAACTTTTACTTGATCTCCAACTTTAATATCTTCCGGAGCATTTGAGAACCAAATTGCATTATAATACTCTTCAATTCCACCGGTTGAACTAAAATCTTGTGCCTCATTACTAACAACAAGAATTCCTTCGTTTTGTTTATTTATTACATATCCTATTATACCCGCTTCAGCATTTGGCGCTTTCTTTTCATTATCATCATCATTTTTTACTGTACAACCAAATATTGATAACGCTAAAGATAACACCAGTATAAAACAGCAAAATCTTTTCATCTTATCACCACCTAACCATATTGGTATATTCATTCGACGAATATAGGAGATCATAAGTTTCATGCTTTTTCTTTCTAATTTAGCTTATACCAACAATTTTCTTAATCAGAAGTAAATATCAGAGAACTCAATGGCTGCAGATTGAACAAGCCTATTATCCAAAGGTTCAGGAAGCTTCTTCAGTTCTGTTTTTTTGCACTCTTTTGCCAAGGGTAATATAATTGTGAAGGTACTTCCTCCCCCAATCTCGCTGTCAACCTTTATTTCGCCCTCATGTGACTCAACGAATTTCTTTACAAGAGATAATCCAATCCCAGTTCCTTCTGCTTGCCTTGTCAGAGAGTTATCTACTTGTCCAAATCTTTCAAAAATAAGCTTATGCTTATCCTTTGGAATCCCTACCCCTGTATCAATGACTTCTATGCAAATTTTACTTTTCCTGTTTATTATTTTCTGTAATAATCTTAGGGTAATTATATTGCCTGGTGGGGTAAACTTAATCGCATTTGATATAAGATTCAATATGATCCGCTCATATTTTTCTTCATCCAAATACATAAATTTCTTTTCCATTGCAGATATAAATTTAATTTCCAACCCCTTTTGCTGAGCATAAACATTTACAGAATCAACGATTGATTTTGTGAGAAATACGATATCCACATTGCTTTTATGCATCTTCATTTGTCCTGCATTGGCACGAGTGATGTCAAGTAGATTATTTACCAGCCGCAGCTGTCTAAAGGTATTTTGTTTGATTTTGTGTATAAAGTCTTTTCCTCTTACTGATAATTCATCCCTGCAAATCAGCTCCATCGCTTGTATTGCACAATTGATCACAGTCAAAGGAGTTTTGAACTCATGTGAAATGGTTGATAAAAATTCGTCTTTCATTTCGATTGCTCTTATAAGTGCTTCATTTTTTTCTTTTTCTATTTTTAGCAGCTGTTCTCTTTGCTGATGAATCAAATCCTCATTTTCTATTTGATCTGTAATATCTCGACAACATATGATTGCAGCATCTATCCCTCCATGTTCATCATAGATAGGATTTCCACTCATACTATAATACAATGTTCTATCTGGGCGTTCCACTTTGATTCTGCTATTCTTGATTTTCTCACCATTTATAACTCTAGTACCGATCATATCATCAATACTTAAGGCGCTGCCCTGAATGTCATAATATTTCGTATGTGTAAAAGAAGCACCGTTTTTTATCGTCTCAGGTTTATAGAAAAAATCTTGTCCCCCTTGATTTAAGAAT
>JARBUB010000040.1 GCA_029239905.1 Clostridia bacterium | reverse complement strand
GCCCGTAATCTTTGCACTTTGACCATCCAACTCTAGAACGTTTCCTATATCCATTACAAAGCTGTTTTCTTTCGGAACGCCCATTGTATTAGATAAATTCGCATGTTGTTTTAAATGTCTGTATTCTCCATGGCCAGGCAGGAAGAATTTTGGTTTTGTTAAATTAATGATTAATTTCAGTTCTTCCTGACATGCGTGTCCAGATACATGTATCTCATCCAACGCATTATATATAACATTGGCACCTTTTTTAAATAATTGATTGATTACTCTCGAAACAGTCTTCTCGTTGCCAGGTATCGGAGTCGCAGAAATTACTACTAAATCTCCTGGTATGATATCAAGCTGTCTGTGAGTTGAGGCTGCCATTCTTGACAACGCTGACATTGGCTCCCCTTGGCTGCCAGTAGTTATAATCATTAGTTTATCATGTGTGTATTTATTTATATCATTTATATCAATTATTGTTCCTTCAGGAACGTTCAGGTAACCTAACTCTATGGCTACATTGGCAACATTAATCATACTTCTGCCGCTTAGAGCAACCTTTCGTCCAAATTTTACTGCTGCATCAATTATTTGCTGAACTCTGTGTATATTTGATGCAAATGTAGCAACGATGATTCTATTCTTAACATTATCAAAAATTCTCTCGAAGGATCTACCTACGGTTCTTTCTGACAGCGTATAGCCTTCACGCTCAACATTTGTACTATCACTCATAAGAAGCAATACACCCTCATTCCCAAGCTCTGCAAAACGCATCAAATTAATAACATCACCTTGTATTGGTGTATAATCTATCTTGAAATCGCCAGTATGCACAACAGTACCTACAGGAGTGTGTATCGCCAATGCCATAGCGTCAGCAATACTGTGACATGAGTTAATAAATTCTACTTTAAATACACCTAAATCAATTATTTGGTCTTGCACAACAGTTTCCATCTTAGCAACAGATAGTAAACCATGCTCCTTCAGTTTGTTTTCAATGAGGCCTAATGCAAGCCTTGAACCAAATATAGGGATATTAATCTCTTTTAGTACATATGGAATCGCACCAATATGATCCTCGTGACCATGAGTAATTACAATTCCTCTTATCTTATCAACATTTTTCTTCAAATATGTTATGTCAGGTAGAACCAAATCAATTCCTAACATTTCATCGTCCGGGAATGCAATACCGCAATCAACTATGATAATATCATTGCCATATTCAAAGACTGTCATATTCTTACCTATTTCGCCTAATCCACCAAGGGGGATTACTTTTAACTTCTTCTTAGTCATTATTTTCTATACCTCCGTATTTCTTATTTGTCATTCGTGCATTATAAATATTTAAAGTGCTTTACTGATTATAAACTTTCACCTTTTTTGAGTCTTTCAATTAATTCTTCAAGATCATCTTTTTTAACTCTCCAGCTTCGCCCAATCTTAAAAGCGGGTATCTTTCCTTCTTGTACTAACTTATATGTGGTCATTTCACTTAATTGCAAGTAATCCGCTACCTGACTAACTGTTAATACTTCTTTTTCAATCACACTTTTATTCATAACTTGCCTTCCTTTAATCAGTCAAATTTTATAAAAATCTTAAATTATTATAATCATTAACTATAAGTTCTTTATAGTTACATTAAGTCTAATTATCAGTTACTATAATTTTACATAATATATACTATATTAGTCAAGTTTATTATAATTCTCTATAATCTTTTAAATAATATTGCATGATTATTACGAAATTTATTTATATCTACTGTTAGTTTAGGTAAAAACGAGCAAAAAAATAACATCAATATTTTCATTTTGATGTTATTTTATATAAAATGATATTTTTACGTTTTTTTTGCAGATATAGTATACAAAATTCTACTAATTTATTTATGACTAAATTCATGTTCAAGTATTGAATATAAGTATGAGTCCCTCCATTTTCCCCTCTGCAGCTTATGTTCTCTTAGATGCCCTTCTCTTTTCATACCAATTTTCTCAAGTACCTTTGATGAACCAACATTTTTTGGGTCACAGGTTGCAAAAATTCTATGCAAATTCAATTTCATAAAACCAAATTCAAGAATTGCTTTAGCAGCTTCTGAGGCATAACCCTTCCCCCAATATTGTCTGTTATAACAATAGCCAATAAAGCCTTCTCTTGTTTTATCATTGGTAATATGTATTGAACATACACCAATCAGCAAATCAGTTTCCTTTAATACGATCGCAATTTCATAATCCTTTCTTGGATTATGAAATTGATATGAAAGAATACTATCCAAGTAATTACCTGTGTCTGCCTCACTATTTGGTCCCCAGGGTAAATATATTGAAACTTCCGGATCTGAGCCATATTCATGAATAGCATTAAAATCCGCAGGTCTACATTCTCTTAAGACAAGTCGTTTTGTCTCTACGGCTTCAAATATTATAGTAATCACCTACTTTTATTATTAATGAATTTTGTTTTTAACTTGTGCTCAATAAAAGGTATAGGGCTAATTAACGCAACAATTCCTATACCTGCGTTTATTAAGCTTAGAATTGCAGGATCAATTGCAATAATAAGCTTTTCGATTATAATAAATACCAGTAATAATTCTCCAATATCGAGCCAAGCCGCTCCACAAAGGTATTGTGCATAATCCCACGTTTCCTGCGTTTTCATTGAGTTTTCTGTTCTATATCCATATAAAGAATTTACTTTCCGAGGCGGATTATTTTTGAATACTAGTCCTAGTACAATCATGGTTAAAGGGACTAACAAATCTACGACCCAGAAAAAAACAATCATTTTTCTACCTCCTAAAAAAACGTATAATTAGCTATATCTCACTTGCTATAAATATTATGTTTTATAGTAAAATAGAATTTCTAATAACTCTACTTCATTTTTCTTGAATAAAGCTCAGCCCAAGCTGGAAAGAAACCTGCATTTATAGCAATATTTTGAGAATGGATGTGGGATACCACCGTACCATAAAATGGTACTTTTCCCCGCTTTAATATCTCACTCTTTAGAAGAGAAATTAAGTTTGTTCCAATGCCCCTGCTGCGATATGCAGGCAAAACGTCAATACCAATTTGCCACATGGTTTCTCCATCTGCACTAGCTCCTGCCGGTGATTTTTATCAAATGCAAAAGCCTCTCCAAATCTATCATCATCCTTAAACTGCTTAATATCTTCATACTCATACCATTTAATATCATTGATAAGTTTCATCCCTTGGATGCTAGGATCTGGAAGATAATAATGATGTAAATCTGCAATTTCGTGTCCAAATTCATTTAATTTTTTATCGATTGCTCGAAGTTTTGGATATTCAAAGAACCATTCTCCGTCTCTGTAGGCTAGTTTTTCTTGGCACCAAGACAGTATTTGTGGCGATGCGCTGACCATTGCTTTAGAACCAAAACATACCGCTTTAAAAAAACACCCATCACTGTTGTATATACGCCTGCCTTTTATAAGTCTATTTTCAGATATAATATTCTCTTTTTTCTCAAAGTCAGATAGTTGATAATTGTAATCCAATGCCAGTTGAGCCTTAGCGATTTCCAAGATATCAGATTTTGTGTTCATATTCCCACCCCCTATATGTTATACACTATGAAAAACTCGTACCAATTATAAGTAAATATTCTCTATAAAACTTATATATATAATACCAGCATTACCCAAATTTGCATATGTACAATTCATTTATATAAAATCACCCCTTCTGCCTAATAAAGGTGAAGGGGTGATTTTTGCATTTTGTTATCCAATTTATTTAGTCAAAATTATCTTTCTTGTCTCCATCCATTTCTCTATTGCTGCTTTGTTGAATCTATACTCCCCATTGATTTCTATATATGGCATTGTAGTATCTCTTTTAACCATGTCATATACTAACATCATGTCTATATCCAAATATTCAGCTAGGTCTAATGGGGACATAATTTCTTTTGCTTCCTTTGGCTGACTTTGAGGTTGGTATGAATTTTGATTGTTAGATATATTCTGTATGCTTGATTGCAACATGTAATATTGAGAATTTAACTCATTATATCTCACTTGCAAATTATTTAATTTGTAAATGCTAATTAATACTACAATCAGTACAATTAGTGTTAAAAAATTCTGCTTTAAAAACTTCAATTGTATTCCCTCATTTCTTTTTTTCATTACCGTGTTTAAAGTTTCCAGTTATCTTAGCCATAATTAGCTGAGACTCCTGAAAACCAGCACCTGATATTCTAGATAAAAATTTTTCGCTTTCTTTATCCTTAAGTATCATGACTTGTTTTCCGTACCAGAATATGAATATTTTATGATCTTTAGATGTTTTATAAGAAAAAACTTCCTCTGTGAACTTTCCTTCTTGCTTGATATTTTGCACTTTAACTTCGCCTCACTTAATAATGTCGTCACTTCATCTCTACTATAATGATTATATATCGCTATATTCTAATGTCAACATTATTAAACTCTTTAAAGCAATCTCTACATTCCTATATTTATCATTCTATAGGTATTTCCTCTGATAACTTTTCCTTTTTCCCACCTAATATACTAAACATAACTCCAGCTATAATAAGAGCTGCACCTACAAAAAAGCTCATATTCATCTTTTCATTTAATAATAGCCAGCCCAGTAAAACTGACACCATGGGTTGTACTGGGTAAAAGAGCGAACATATACCCGCTTCCATCATAGATAGACTTTTACTCCAAAGTACAAAAGCCAAGGCCGTACAAATTATGCCCAAGTACAACGCTGATAAAATAACTGCCGGCTCCAATAACCTTATATTAGGTACTGTAATTAATTCATAGATAGAAACTGGAAATGTAAAGCAAATTGCAACAATAATAGAGTACGTTGTAACTGTCAGTGCGTTATACTTCTCTGTGGCACGCTTTGATACAACGGACATAAGAGACCACATGGACACAGCTATGATACATGCGATTATTCCAATGAGCATGCTTTCTCCCTGTACCCCTCCTATGATAATATACGCACCAATCATAGCCGCTATTATAGAGATAACTTTGCTTATTGTAACTTTTTCTTTTAAGATAGGAACCGCAAACAATACAATAAAAATAGGATTGGTTGAGTTGATCAAAGATGCCATAGAAGCATTTGAAAGCTGTGTACCTACAAACTGCGCCCCCACCCCTATAAAATATCCTACAAAACCTATAATAAATATATATTTATAGTCCTGACATTCAATTTTTGATAAGCCCTTTTTTATCATAATTACATACAACACCGCTGCAGCTACTAAGTATCGTAATAGCAACAGCGTAAAGGGCGGTACACTTCCAAGTATGAATTTGCTTACTACATATGTACTCCCCCAAGCAGACATAGTAATGATAACATAGAGATATCCTAATAGTTTCTTATTCATATATTCCTCCTGTGTCAATATGGTAAAGCAACTTCCCTACATTACAGACAAAGCCCACAGATACAATGATGCAACAGAGCCATATGGCGAATATCTCTTTCTATACTTATCAAACTTTTCTTTTGGCAGTTCTTTTAGTCCATATAAATTCATCATTCCACGACGAATCGCTAAATCCTTATAGCTTACCACATCGGGGCGACTTAAAGAAAATATAAGCAGCATTTCAGCAGTCCATTCACCTACTCCATGAAGAGAAGAAAGCTTTTTAATGATCTCTTCATCCGTCATGGTATGAAGATTATTGAAATCAACCGCTCCACTTATAGCCGCTTCGGCAACTCCTTTTATATATCCGGCTTTCCTTTGAGACATACCGCATACTTGGATATTAGAAATATCTTCTTGTGAGATACTTTCAGGGGTAATACTACCAAGGAGTTCTATCAATCTATTCCAAACCGTAGCGGCAGCCTTACTTGATATTTGTTGACCAACAACACTTGAAATCAAGGCCTCAAAAGTATTAGGCGTAACCTTACGATTTATAATGCCAATTTTATCAATAGCGGCGCCTAATTTCTTATCCTTACTCTTCAAATAATCGATTTCCTTTTGTCCATATTCAAATATATACATACTTTATTCTCCAAATCTTATTACTATTTTACATAATTATATTATACCTTAAATATGGTAAAAAAAAGAATAGGTTAAAACCTATTCCTCAATAAACTTCTTGATTTCTTCAACTGTAGATATTTTACCAAAAGCTTTAACCTTTTCATTCACAACAATAGCTGGTGTTCTCATAACACCATATTTGGTAATTTCCTTAAAATCCTCTACCTTTGTTATTTGTGCGCTTACTCCTAGTTCTTTTACTGCAGCCTCTGTGTTGGCATAAAGCTTTTTGCAGTTCATGCACCCGCTGCCTAAAATTTTGATTTCCATTCTTACCCCTCCTGTTATATTAATATAAATGAGATTGCATTAAATAGGTAACCAATTATAAGTATTCCTATTGATACTATCGCTATAAATATGCCTAAAAGCTTAGGCTTTACAACCTTACTTAACATGATCATAGATGGTAAAGACAAGGCTGTAACTGCCATCATAAAGGATAATACAGTTCCTACCCCAACTCCCTTACCAAACAAAGCTTCTGCAATAGGTATTGTTCCAAAGATATCTGCATACATAGGTATTCCAATTGCTGTCGCAAGCACTACTGCAAAGGGATTATTCTGCCCAATTACGTTCTCCACAACGCTCTGTGGAATCCAATTGTGGATTGCAGCACCTATGCTAACTCCTATTAGTACATAAAGCCAGACCTTCTTGATAATATCTTTAACCTGATCTCTTGAATATTCTATTCGGTCTCTCCTGCTTAACTCACTTGGCTCAAGATCAATATTACCCGCTTCTCTTACATATCCCTCAACATACTTTTCAAGGCCAAGCTTATCTATTATCGTACCCCCAGCAACTGCTAGAATCAGTCCTACAACCACATAAGCTATTGCAATTTTAATTCCAAAGAATGACGTTAAAATCAGCATTGATGCTAAATCAACAAGGGGTGATGAGATTAAGAAGGAAAAGGTTACTCCAATAGGCAACCCCGCAGAAGTAAAACCAATGAAAATAGGAATACTGGAACAGCTGCAAAATGGTGTAATAGTACCTAAAAGTGCCCCAAGTATATTTCCTTTTATCCCTTTTATTCCACCTAAAAGTTTCTTAGTTCGCTCAGGAGGAAAATAACTTTGCACATATGATATTGCAAATATAAGCACTGATAATAATATAAAGATTTTTATAGTATCATATATGAAAAAATGAATGCTTCCTCCTAGTCTTGTTTCTATAGAAAGACCGAAAACCTTCTCAATCAATTGCTTTACTAAATCAGAAAGCCAAGTCATCTTAAGCAATTGAGCATTTAACCAACCAAACACTATTGTAATAGACCCCATTTATGTCACCTACCTTAATTGAATAAATTATTTTGCTTTACATTCTTTTATAAATTCTTCGGCAGTTTCTAATTTCTTTAAGTCCTTTGCCAAAATTGGAAATTCATCAATATTACAAATTATGTTTTGCAGTGTTGTGATTAGAACGCTATTATTCATGTTCAAATAATAGAATATAAACTGTTCCTTTCTTTCATCCTTCACAAATCCCATGTCTCTAAGTTTAGCTAAATGCTTTGAAACCTTTGGCTGCGACTCACCAAGTACTCCACACAGCTCACAAACACATAACCTCTTGTGATAGAGCAGAATGAGAAGTCTGATACGCGTTTCATCTGATAATACCTTAAATGTGTTTAGAAGCTTTTCCATTGAGTCACATCCTTATAATATTAAGTAAATGTAGTTTAAATGTTAATATACGTATATGGGTATATGTAAATATTATTACTCTATATTCTAATTGTCAATACTTTCTCAAATAAAAGGATAGGATTTATTATCCTACCCTTTATCCGCAACACTTATTTGCATTGTCTCCACCGCAACAAGATTCGTTGATCGATTTTTCTTTCATTGCTATATAAAATTTCTTCAAATTCTCTGGCAGCTTATACTCATCATTCTCTGTATTTATGCTTACTCCCCCAAATACACACTTTAAAATACCTTCAATAATCAATGCTTTTGGAGGTACAGTATACTCTTCACCATTAAATTCCCAAACACGGCAATCTACATTATCACCACATAAATCCCCACAAGATTCACATTTTTTCTCTTTTACTTTCATTTGAATATCATGGCCATTTACACGGATTGTAGGAGAACTAATGAATTTGTGCTTTATTGCAAGTTCCTCACTATTAACGTTTATTTTATTCAGTATAACCTCAATTTCACTTGCATTTAATACTTTTGAAACATCTTCTAATGCATTTTCAAGGCTTTGCTCAGTGCCTTGACACCAAGTACAAGTACTTAGATCTAGGTATAGAAAGTCAATAACCACATTTCTTTTATTGCTTTGTATTGGTTCTGCACTACTGCAGCAGCCAGTTCCTCCTGAGCAACAACCTCTATTGTCATTTTCCAAATTTTTCATGACGAAATCCTCCTTATTATTTAAGTTATTTAATAGCTTTTATGTATGATCCTGCAAAAGCGCCATCTACTTGCTCAACATTTGTATATGATAAATCTTTTCGGAAAATATCTAGCAACATTTATTATTTTTCATTGCTTTAACTAACAGCATTAAGCTTTCGATTATCTGGTCATGCTTTTCTTTCGGTATATCTCTGAGCAAGCTTGCAAAATAAATATCCATGTTCTTTTCTATACTCTTATATACAATCCACCCCTTACCTGTTAGTTTCAACTTTATATATCGCCTATCACGGGAGTCTATTTCTCTTATTACGAGTTGTTGTTCTACTAAATTATTTACTGATCTGCTTAAAGTACTATTATCAAGCTTCAATATATCAGCTAACTCATTTAGAGAAATCTCCTGCGCTGCTCCAATCTCAATTATAGAGTGACATTGTCCAATTGTCGTTCCGCAACAAGATGCTTCACTTTTATCAAGAAACCCTAAATTTCTTACCAATAACCTAGTAAGCTCCCTTAGTTCATTTACATTTTTGATTTCATCCATTGTTTACCACCTCAATATCATTGTATCATGCAATAGTTGTATGTTGCAATCAATATTTTATGCAAAAGACTAATAGTTATACTACTAGTCTCTATAGATTTTAGTTCTTTATTTCTACCTCATATCTTCCATAGCCCTCGATATAGATATTAAGTAGATTATTTTTAAGATTTTTCTCCAAAACATTATTAGCAATATAAAGTATAATGTCCTCTACAATAAATGCTTCAAAGTCCTCTACGTGCTCTGGTATGCCCATCAACCCTGATGGAGCTTCAAAAGCCATTCATCAGCCATGAATTGTAATTCGGAAGGTTACATTCATCGCATTTCCCTTTTGTTTTATATAACTGTATAGCCATGGTGTAACTATTGCGTTCCTCATATAGAACCTTCCCTCAAGGCAGATCCTTCAACCTTTGGATTTTGTGGTTGAAGCCTGCAAGCGCAGCCTCCGACCATTTCATAATCTACATCTTTATTGAGAGGTAATCCGGCTCTATCCCATTCTACTATCCCGCCTGCCAAACATGCAATCAGAGTATAACCCTTCGCCATCAGAAATTCTGCTATAACTGTGCTCTTCGTCCCCACACTGTCTGCAATAATAAAAGGTATATCCATTGGTATTATTGAAAATTTATCACGAAGTTCATTATAGGGAAGATAATAGACTGTAGGAACATCAAATACCCTAAAGCTGGTTTCATACTCTGGTCTAATATCCAGAATAGCGGCACCACTTTGTAGATATTCAAATGCTTCACGGGGCGATAGCGAAAGCTTATTAAAAAATAAATCCATGACTTTTCACCTCATTATTTATTAAATAACCATTTTGCCTATTTATCCTTTGTCTCTTTATAGAATTTATGTCCTCCTGATAGGTTATATACTTTCTTAAAGCCATTGTTAATTAAAATATTTTGAGCCGCATTGCCAGTTACCCCTTTATTGCAGTAGGTAATAGTCAAGGTATCCTTATCAAGAGTTTTCAAATCTTCTCTTAATTGATCTTGTGGCATATTAACTGCTGTATCTAAGTGAGATTCTTCATATTGCTTATTAACCCTAGCATCAATCACTTGTACCTTCTCACCCTTACTTACCAAGCTTTGTACTGCCTTCGCAGTGATAACAGGTCTATCTTTATTTAAGGCATTATCCAGTATCATTCCGGTATAGTGAACTGGGTCTTTGGTAGTTGAGAAGGGTGGTGCATATGCCAAGTCTAGGTGAAATAGATCATCAACCCTTGCACCATATGTTATCAAGGTTGCAAATATATCTATTCTTTTATCTACACCCTCATAGCCGATAATTTGTACGCCTATAAGCTTCTGAGTCGCCTTATCTGCTATTGCTTTTATCGTCATTTCTTTGCCGTGAAAGTATTCCGGTTTATCTGGCTTTATATTATGACAGATTTCAATTTCATAGCCTTCCGCCAAAGCTTCTCTTTCCGATAACCCAGTACTTGCTATTGTAAGGTCAAATAATTTAAATATAGCAGTACTTAGGTTCCCCCTATATTCTAAGGTACCACCGGTAAGTGCATCCCCTGCAATTCTGCCTGTCTTATTAGCAGTTGACCCCAAGGGCCTATATACAGGCTTTCCAGTAATTGAAGAAAACGTTTCTATGCAGTCGCCACAGGAATAAACATCCTTAAAGTTGGTTTGCATCCTGTTGTTAACCTTGATGGCACCGGTAATGCCAATTTCAATTCCCGCTTCATTTGCTAATGCAATATTCGGCTTTACTCCAGTAGCCATAATGACCATGTCGCAATTAATCTCTCTGCCGTCATCTAATTTAACTTTGTCCTTCTGAATCCCAGCAATACCTGAATTCTTAATAATGCTGATATTCTTTTTAAGCAAAGCGCTTTCTAAAAAAGCCGCCATATCTTCATCAAGATTAGGTGTTATTTTATTCTGCTTTTCTACAATCGTAACGTTCAGGTCTTGTTCCTTAAGATTTTCCAACATTTCGAAACCAATAAATCCAGTTCCTGCGATGACTGCATTCTTTGGTTTGCTTTGTTGTATATAGCTTTTGATATTTCTTGCATCCTGTACATTTCTTAAAAAGAATACATTATCACTTTTGACTCCATCTATATTTGGTATAAATGGTGACGCACCTGTAGCGATTATCAATTTATCGAATTTATCTATAAAAGTATCCTCTGTACTGATGTTTCTTACCGTTAAAGCCTTTGCCACCAAATCTATCTTCAGAACTTCATGCTCAGTTAGAACATCAATATTGTATTTTTTCTTAAAGAATTTAGAGTCTCGTGGTGTAAGCTCCCTCAAATCTTCTATTTTGCCCCCTATGTAATATGGAAGTCCACATCCAGAATATGATATATCTTTATCCTTTTCATATATTGCTATTTCTGCAGTATCATCATTTCTACGAGCCTTAGCTGCTGCCGATGTTCCTGCAGCAACAGCACCTATAATAAGTATTCTCATATATACTTCCTCCATCCTTCGTTTAGTATAAATTCCGCTGCAATGCTTATAACAAACTTTACAGCGGAATTATAATTATTTTATTAAGGCATTTAGCTTCTCGCCCTTTAATTCTTCTGGGGTCCACTCTATAATAGCAAAATTGCCCTTGGATATTTCATTTACCTTGTTAATCCATTGTACTTCATTGCTGGCTTTAACCTTAAGAATGTCATTGGTGGTATTTGCAGCATAGAAGCTAGAATTGATAACCCACCATTTGCTGTGTATCCCAGCTCTATCTAGGTCATCACGCAATCTCAATGCTTCATAGACCGGCGTAGCTTCAGCAAGTGTTACTATAATAACTTCCGTAACCAACTCGTTTCGAAGCTTAGGTAAAAGTTTGCTGACCGACTCAGGAATATCTCCTTGAGAACGCTCAATCTCCTTATGATAGCTTTGTGTAGAATCTAATAGCAGAAGTGTGTGTCCAGTTGGTGCAGTATCTATAACCACAACTTCATTTTCAGACCTTTCAACGATTTCTGCGAAAGCTCTGAACACGGCTATTTCCTGAGTACATGGGGATCTTAAATCCTCTTCGATATATGCAAGATCATCATCCCCCATTGTTTCTCTAGCTTTACTGAGAACTGTTTCCTTATATTTTTCAAGCTCTTCTCTTTCATCGATATGACTTATTGTGATACCATAGCTTTCATCAATTACAAGCTTTAAGTGTGCTGCCGGGTCAGTAGTGGTTAAATGGACTTTTTTACCCTTCTTTGCCAAACCTAAAGCGATTGCTGCGGCTATTGTAGTTTTGCCAACACCGCCTTTGCCCATCGTAAATACAACTCTTTTGCCACTGTTATATAAATCATCAATTATATTATTTAGCTTTGGTATATCTTGTACTGTTAAGGTTTCTCCGCTATATTTAATATTATTATCCTTCAGGAATGATCTTACATTCTCTAAGCCTGTTACATTGTATGGTCTTAGAGGTATTTGGTAAGTTTCTATATCCTTAAGGGCATTTGGCATATGCATTAATGCATTTTGCTGCTTGTGGTATATTGCATCAGAAAGGTAATCATCATGCTCTTGCAGCACACCATTAATAATTAAAACCTGATTATTAACTCCAATATCCTGCAGCTCTTTTGATGCCCTTTCAGCTTCATTTAGTGGGGATGCCTCTGGTCTAGCCACAAGAATTAAGGTTGTCTTTTCTTTATTTGCTAAGTTCTCAACTGCATTTCTATATACTTCCTTCTTACTTTCAAGTCCTGAGAGCTGACCCAAACAGGATGCCCCATGGGTATTTTCACTAATAAAATTACTCCATGCCGATGGAAGCTGAAGCATTCTCAAGGTATGACCCGTAGGAGCAGTGTCAAATATAATATGATCATACTCCACTGCAGTCTTTTCATCAGTAATAAAGCCTGAGAACTCGTTAAATGCAGCAATCTCGACTGTGCACGAGCCTGATAACTGCTCTTCCATATTTTTTAATACTGCATCAGGCAGCTTGCCGCGAAAGGGTCCAATAACACTTTCCCTGTACTCAGCTGCTGCTTCCTCTGGATTGAAGTTTGCCACTACTAGGTTTGGAACTCCTTCTATCGCAACTCCCTTGTTATCTAACTCTGTATTAAAAACATCTTGAAGGTTGGAAGCGGGATCCGTACTGATTAGGATTATTTTCTTACCTGTGTCAGCCAAGGATACTGCTGTAGCACATGCAGCTGAGGTTTTGCCAACCCCGCCTTTTCCTGTAAAAAATAAATATTTAGTTAACTTTATACTAGATAAATTAAAATCCTTTAGCATAGCGTACCCCTCTTTTCTTTATGAGCAACATCCGTCCTTGCAACCGCAGCCCTTATTTATTTTTAACACTGTTCCCTTTAGATACTTCTCTGATACTCCTAGCTCCTTACAGAACTCTTCATCTGTAGGATAAGCTTTTATTTTCACCACAACACCTTCAACCATTGTAACCGGAAGTACTTCTACCCCATTGGTGTTAAGCATTCTGTTTATTTCTTTGTTATCAACGAATATTTGTGGATTACTGGTCAGATTATATCGTTCAACCAATACTCCGTTATTTTTCAGATTGCTTATAACAGTTGATACTCGTAGTAACTCTGGATCAACAGATGGACCACATACACCAGTTGAACAACACATAGCCGGTTCAAAAATTATCATTTTTTTCATTTAAAACACTCCTCTTATACTTAATATTAAAATACTCTTTTATTTTGAATCATATTATTTCAATTTTCTATGCAGGAAACCAATGCTTCGTTTTATTTGCTATCTTTACCAATGCAAGCATTACTGGTACTTCAACTAGAACTCCTACAACCGTCACCAAGGCGGCTCCAGATTCAAGACCAAATAAAGATATAGCAACTGCTACTGCAAGCTCAAAAAAGTTGCTTGCTCCTATCATTCCTGCTGGTGCTGCGATTTCATGCTTAAGCTTCCATACTTTTGCCCACCCATATGATATAAAGAATATCAAGAAGGTTTGTATCGTTAGCGGTATGGCTATAAGCACTATATGCAGCGGGTTGTTGATGATTATTTCACCTTGGAAAGAGAAAATGATTATCAAAGTAAGCAAAAGCCCTATTATTGTTATATTATCAAACTTCTTTATGAACACATTATCAAAATAATCTTGACCTTTTCTATTAATAACAAACTTTCTTGATAGGTAGCCTCCAGCTAAAGGTATTACTACAAATAATACAACTGATAAGAACAGCGTATTATAGGGTATTTTTACATTGCTTATTCCAAGTAAGAAAGCGACAATGGGAGTAAATGCAACCAATAATATGAGGTCATTCACTGCTACTTGTACTAAAGTATATGCGGCATCACCTTTTGTTAAATGACTCCATACAAATACCATTGCTGTACATGGCGCCGCACCTAACAATACCGCACCTGCTAAGTAATCCTTTGCTAAGTCTGCAGGAATCAGCATTTTGAATACTACATAGAAAAAGAATGCTGCAATAAAATACATTGTGAATGGTTTTATCAGCCAGTTTGTTGCACAAGTAACAATAAGACCTTTCGGCTTCTTTGAGGCATTTACAATACTGGAAAAGTCTATTTTTAACATCATGGGATAAATCATCAGCCATACTAAAATCGCAACAGGTATAGAAACCTTTTCATACTCAAAACGACTTAAGGTCTCTGGAATAATTGGTAACACCTGCCCTAATATCACTCCTGCAACAATACACAGCGATACCCAAACAGTCAGGTATTTTGAAAAAAAGCCCAAGGCTTCATTGTCCTTCTTCATAAAGTCTTTTGCATCACACATTTGTTTGTCCCCCTTAGTAATCTAAATGCTCTGTAAGCTATAGTACAAAACATTTTCCTTAGTTTATATATTGTGAGAAATACAATTAAAATAATCCATAAGCATATATTTCTACGCTTTTGTTTCACTTTTCATTCCTGCAGAATTTTAACACCTTTTGCCCACTTTTAAATCGTCACAAGACATGCCACTGCTTTTGTAGTCTACTAATTTAGTCAAATCTGCCCTACATTTTTCTATTTTATTTAATTCGGTCGACAAGAACACCCTCAAAAATGAAAATTCATCTAATATATCTTTATTAATTTTGTAGTATACATATAAAGCTCTTTTTTCATACTTGATTAGTCCTGAAGATGTCAACTTATTTAGGTGCCTAGATGCATTGGATTGGTTTATTTCCATCAACTTTTCAATTTCACAAACGCAAAGTTCACTTTTGCTTAATATATTCAAAATTCGAAGACGTGTTTCATCACCTAATGCTTTCATTATTTGTATTAAGTCCAAGTTGTCACCTCCCATTTCATATTACTATATTCGCTTTCACTCATATAGTATGCTTCTTTGGTCTTAAAGTCAACCAATTTTACAAGAACTTAACATATAAATAATGTTTCTTTCATAATTTAACAAATCTATTTCGGCTGCATATTTAGAAAGTATTTAAAGCTTTTTCTGTCATATAAGTAAGTGAATACATATAAGGATGGTTGTCATATGAAGGAATACTTGCCCTACTTATTTGCACTAGCCGCAGGAGTATTTACGGCACTAGAGGTTAGAATCAATGCAGGCTTAGGTAAAATTATTACCCCCAAAATCGCCACCCTTCACAGCTTAATCATCGGCATGCTTTTCTTCTTCACAATAAACTTAATACAGGGAACTCTCCACCAATATAAAAGTATCTTTAAAATAAATCCCTTATTGCTTATTGGTGGAGTTTTTGGTGCGTTGATTATTTATCTATCTACAAAAACTGCTCCTAGGCTCGGTATTACTACAACCTTGATTCTAGTCGTTTCAGCCGAGGTTTTAACCGGTTTATTTATTGATTGCTTTCTTACAAGAGAACAGGTATTCAGCGGTATTAAAATTGCTGGTCTGATCATCGTTCTTATTGGTATATATATTTTAGTAGACTAGCCCTATATTAAATATTCTAAAATAAGACAGCCTTGAATAAACTTTAGTATCAATATATAAAGGAGGATTCATGTGAGAAATAAACGTATTGTAGTGGGCTTCATAGTCCTCTTAGTTATAATTTCAGCTTTAATTGCATTTCCATTAAGAAATTATACCTCCACCATGCTATTTAAGATAAATAATTATCTACCAAATAATTTATATGTGAATGATGTTCATTTTGGAGGGAAAACCTTAGAACAAGCTGCCTTAGAACTAAATAAAATTGAGGAAGAGGAGCTAAAAAAGCGTATAACAATATCTTGTGATGATGGACTGAATTATAATAAAAACATAGACTTCACCTATAGCCAACTAGGCTATTATGTGGACAAAGCCCCTATAACCGAATCTTTAAAGCAAATAATGGACCAAAATACCAATTCTCTGAAAAGATTTCTTCATTACAGAAGTATAGAAAGATCAAGGTTGGATTATAAGTTATCCTTCGGCATTCATTATGATAAATTCTTAAAGGCATTAGAAATATTGGATGATTCAACTCTAAAACCAGCTGTTGATGCTAGGTTTGAAATTATTAATAAGCAAGTAGAGATTCTTCCAGAAGTAGATGGCTTTGCTTTTGACAAGGAAGGATTATTCAAGGAACTCCAGACAAACAAAGATATTACCGTTGCAAAGCTAAAGGTTAAAGCTGTCAAGCCCAACGTCACTGCGGATATGCTGAAGACTCAAGGTGTCAAAGAGCTTATCTCCAGCTTTACTACAAATTTTGATCCCGGTAATGCGCCTAGGTCCTCAAATATAAAATTGGCTGCGAAATCTATAGCCGGCACAATATTGCCTCCTGGCGCAGTTTTTTCCTTCAATGAAGTAGTTGGTCAGAGAACGGAAGAAAAAGGCTTTAAGGAAGCGGGAGTCTATATAAACGGCAAAGTAGATACAGGAATAGGCGGTGGTATATGTCAGGTTTCAACTACCTTGTACAATACAGTGTTGTTGGCTGATCTTTTGGTTATGGAGCGCAGCAATCACAGTCTAACTGTACCCTATGTCCCTCTTAGCAGAGATGCAGCTGTAAGCTGGGGCTCACAAGACTTTAAATTTAGCAATAACACAGAAAATTATATTTTAATTCATAGTAAGACCTCAGGAGGATCTATCACCTTTGAGCTTTATAGTACAAAATCAAATAAGCGAGTAGAGCTTATATCGACAACATTGGCAAGGAACAAGGCCCCTGTTCAATATATCGATGATATGTTAGCTCCTTATGGTAAAGAAATTGTTGTTGATAAAGGCCATGATGGATTCCAATCTCAGCTTGTAAAAAATGTATATATTGATGCAAGGCGTATAAGTACAGAGGTTGTTTCTAAGGATAAGTACTTAACAGCTATAAAGATTATCAAGCGCGGCGTAAGAATCCCCGATACAATTCTTAGCGTGGATGATGATATATAAAAACCGAGGGTTAAAGCCCTCGGTTTTTTGTTACTCTTTTATATTAATTATTCTCATAGAGTTTAATATAGCAACGATTGCTACCCCTACATCTGCGAAAACTGCTTCCCACATGGTAGCTAGACCACCTGCTCCAAGAATCAATACAATTGCTTTTACTCCCATAGCGAATATAATATTTTGCCATACAATTGTTCTGGTTCGACGGGCAATTCTAATGGCGCTGACCAGCTTAGACGGCTCATCAGTCATAATAACCACATCCGCTGCTTCAATAGCAGCATCAGAGCCTAAACCTCCCATAGCTATACCAATGTCAGCTCTGGCAAGTACCGGAGCATCATTGATCCCATCTCCTACAAAAACTAACTTGCCTTTGTGACTCTTTTGCAGCTCCAACTCCTCCAGCTTTTGAACTTTTTGGTCTGGCAGCAGCTCAGTGTGTACTTCGTCTAATCCCAGGTCCTTCCCTATCTTTTCTCCTACAGACTTAATATCTCCGGTAAGCATTACAATCTTGTGAATACCTAGTTCGTGAAGCCCTTGTATTGCCTTAGCTGAATCTTGCTTCAGCTCATCAGAAATTACAATGTATCCTGCATATACCCTGTCAATAGCGATATGAACAATGCTTCCTAATGCTTCACTATCAACATAATCTATGTTCTCCTTCACCATTAATCTTTTATTTCCAACTAAGACTTCTCTTGATTTAATCTTTGTTTTTATGCCATAGCCTGATATTTCATCATATTCTTGTATATTACTCTTGTTGATTTCCTGCCCATAAGCCTTGATAATTGATACTGCGATAGGATGAGTTGAATAGCTTTCAGCATAAGCAGCATTCTCCAGTAATTCATCTTTTTCAAAACCATTGCTTGTATTTACCTCCGTTACCTTGTTACCTTAAATACACCTTTGGTAAGAGTTCCTGTTTTATCAAACACTACAGTATCTACATAATTTAGAGCTTCTAAATAATTGCTGCCCTTTATTAGAATACCATTTTTTGATGCACCGCCGATCCCCCCAAAGAATCCCAAAGGAATTGATATCACCAAGGCACAGGGACAAGATACAACTAGAAATATTAATGCCCTATACAGCCATTCATCAAATGTAGCACCGCTTATTACAAGAGGTGGTATAATTGCTAATCCTAAGGCAATAAACACAACAACCGGTGTATAGTACCTCGCAAACTTTGTTATGAAGTTTTCTGTAGGTGCTTTCTTACTGCTTGCATTTTGCACCAATTCAAGAATCTTTGAAACTGTGGATTCTCCAAATTCTTTGCTGACTTCAACAGTAAGCAGTCCATTTTTATTTATAAAGCCCGATAATATAATATCTCCTGCACTTATATCTCTAGGAACTGATTCCCCTGTCAATGCTGTGGTATCTACCATAGAGTTTCCTTCAATTACTATGCCGTCTAAAGGTACTCTTTCTCCAGGCTTTATTAGTATTCTATCTCCTACTTTGATTTCCTCCGGTGAAACCTTTTTAATATCGTCACCGACTTTTAAGTTTGCATAGTCTGGCCTGATATCCATCAGTGCTTTAATTGACTTTCTAGAATTATTTACTGATGCATCTTGGAAGAATTCGCCTAACTGATAGAACAGCATTACTGCTACGCCTTCAGGATACTCTCCAATAGCAAATGCTCCAATGGTGGCAATACTCATCAGAAAGTTCTCATCAAACACCTGTCCTCTAGCGATGTTTTTTACAGAAATTAATAAAACCTCAAACCCAACGATAAGGTACGCCAACATATAAATCATAAATTCCACTGTATCAGGCAATTTAAATATAATTGCAGTCAGATACAACCCAATACCAATTATGAATTTTATCAAGTCTGTTTTATTGATTGAATGCTCATGATGATGACCGTGTTCGTGACCATCATCATGGTCATGATCATTATCTACATGATGCTTATTACCCTTTTCAGGTATCAAGGTTACATCTGCCTCAATCCGTTTAATTATAGTAGTCACTTTTTCAATAATCTCATGAATATCAGCATCATGAGTTATACTCATACTTAATCTTCTAGATACAAAATCTACTGAAACCTCATCAATCCCATCCAGGGATTTTATACCAGCCTCCATCTTGCTGGCACAATTCGCTCAGCCAAGACCTTGCAAGATATAAACTAGCTTTATTGCTTTTTCTGCGTTATCCATGCTGCACCCCCATACAATATATAC
>JARBUB010000276.1 GCA_029239905.1 Clostridia bacterium | reverse complement strand
TTTTTGATTTCTTCTCTCAAAATTGCATCGGATTCCTGTACGATATGAAGTTTTTCTTCTGTTACTTCACCCAATACCCTAATACCCAGTCCTGGTCCTGGGAATGGCTGTCTCCATACAAGATCTGCACTTATCCCCAGTTCAAGTCCAACTTCTCTTACTTCATCTTTAAATAAAGTGCTTAGAGGTTCGATAAGCTTGAACTTTATATCTTCAGGCAACCCGCCGACATTATGATGAGACTTAATAGTAGCTGCTGTCTTTGTTCCACTCTCAATGATGTCTGGGTAAATTGTGCCTTGTACTAGGTAATCTATATCCCCTAGCTTATTTGCTTCTTCTTCAAAAACTCTTATAAATTCTTCGCCTATAATCTTACGCTTCTTCTCAGGGTCAGCCACGCCAGCTAGTTTTCCTAAAAATCTTTCCTTGGCATTTACTCTGATAAGATTCATTTCAAACTGCTTTCTAAATATTGTCTCTACCTGATCTCCCTCATCCTTGCGAAGCAATCCATGATCAACGAATATACATGTTAGCTGATTGCCTACTGCCTGGTGTACCAATACTGCAGCTACAGATGAGTCAACCCCGCCGCTTAGTGCGCAAAGCACCTTTTTGTTTCCTACTTTTTGTCTTATATCAGCCAGCTGTTCATCTATATAGCTGTCCATGGTCCAATTGCCCTTCAATTCACAAACTTCATATAGGAAATTATTCAATATAGATTTTCCATGCTGTGTATGTTCTACTTCAGGATGGAATTGTACACCATATAGTCTTTTTGCATTGCTTCCCATAGCTGCTACAGGACAGGTATCAGTCGTGCCAAGTACTTCAAAGCCTTCTGGAACCTCACTGATATATACAGTATGACTCATCCAGCTAACGCTTTTTTCTGGAACATTTTTAAATATTACTGAAGGCTTTAGAGTCATCTCTGTTTTGCCATATTCCCTTTTTTCTGCTCTGTCAACCTTGCCACCCATCATATAGGACATAAGCTGTGCTCCATAGCATATCCCAAGAATAGGCACTCCTAGCTCAAATATCCCTTTATCACATTTTGGAGCCCCTTCTTCATATACACTGGCAGGTCCTCCTGTGAAAATAATCCCCTTTGGATTCTTGGATTTAACCTCGTCTATGCTTATATCATAAGGTACAACCTCGCAGTATACCTTCGCTTCTCTTACTCTTCTTGCGATCAGCTGATTATACTGGCCACCAAAATCCAATATCAATACCAATTCTTTGTTATCCATTTATATATCGCTCCTTATTCTTCAAACTACAGGCTGTAGTTTGGAGATTCTTTTGTTATTTGAATATCGTGGGGATGACTCTCTCTAAGACCGGCTGAAGTAACTCTAATAAATTGGCCGTTCTTTTTCAAGGCATCTATGCTCTGAGTCCCACAATAGCCCATGCCTGCCTTAAGGCCTCCAACTAGTTGATAAATGGTTTCTGACAAAGCACCTTTATATGGTACTCTACCTTCTACCCCCTCTGGTACCAGCTTCTTGGCATCCTCTTGGAAATATCTATCCTTGCTGCCTTCTGCCATAGCTCCTAGAGAACCCATTCCTCTATAAACCTTATAGCTTCTGCCTTGGTACATTTCTGTCTCTCCCGGACTTTCCTCAGTGCCGGCAAAAAGACTGCCAATCATGACTACATTAGCGCCTGCTGCGATAGCCTTTGGCAAATCTCCGCTATACTTTACTCCACCATCAGCAATTACAGGCACTCCATGCTTTTCAGCTTCAAGAGCACAGTCATAAATAGCTGTAATTTGCGGAACTCCTATCCCTGTTACGACTCTAGTTGTACAAATTGAGCCTGGTCCTATACCAACCTTTATGGCATCAGCACCTGCCTCAATAAGCTCCTTTGTTGCCCCCGCAGTGGCAACATTTCCTGCTATAACCTGTGTGTCAGGATAGGTTGACTTTATCTTTCTTACAGCATCTATTACACCCTTTGAATGTCCATGGGCAGTATCTAGAACAATAACATCCACCTTTGATGCAACCAACGCCGCAACTCTATCCATCACGTCAGGAGTAACTCCAACAGCTGCTCCAGCTAACAGTCTTCCCCCTGAATCCTTTGCAGAGTGTGGATATTGAATTGTCTTTTCTATATCCTTAATTGTTATAAGTCCTTTTAAATATCCTTGCTCATCCACCAAGGGCAGCTTTTCTATCTTATGCTTTTTCAGTATATCTTCTGCCTGCAACACGCTAGTTCCAACAGGTGCAGTTACTAATTTATCCTTTGTCATAACTTCATCAATTTTTCTGGTGTAATCAGTCTCAAATCTTAAATCACGATTGGTCAATATCCCTACTAGCTTACCATTCGCGTCTGTTATAGGTACACCGGATATTTTGTATCTTGCCATCAGCTCCATTGCATCTTCTACAATATTATTAGGTGAAAGGTGAAAAGGATCAACAATAACACCATGCTCAGATCTCTTTACCTTGTCCACTTCCATAGCTTGTTTTTCTATAGACATATTCTTGTGTATAATGCCGATTCCACCTTCTCTGGCAATAGCTATTGCAAGTCTTGCCTCTGTAACTGTATCCATACCCGCTGACATTAAAGGTATATTAAGTTTTATTTTCTTTGTAAGATACGTACTTGTATCAGTGTTCTTTGGCAATATCTCTGATTTTGCAGGTATTAAAAGCACATCATCAAAGGTAAGCCCTTCCTTTAGAAACTTCTCCACTTTAATCACTCCTTAAAAAAATTTATAAATCTTAATTGCACATTTTAATTTGTGCAATATTTGTAAAATTTAAACAAAAAAGCAGCATAAGTGAATTATGCCGCTAAATAGCAATAAATCACTCATAGTCACACCATTTACGGCGGTGTGGTAGAAACTCTCGGACCATATTCCCGAACTTATATGAGCTTGTATTAATTTGGTATTGCTAACTAGTATATTTAATTGTGTGTAATTTGTCAATGTGTTTTATTTTTTTGCCTCGGATAACGCATTATTAAAAACCTCTGCAATAGGCAAGGAATTCTTCTTGGCTATTCTCTTGCAATCCTCGTATTCTGGTTCTATCTTGATTGGCTTCCCATCATGCATTCCGACCTTACAACGTACAACATCGTTAAAAAGCTGTACTTCGATAAACTCTCTATCCAATATATCTCTATCCATTATCTTATACCTTACACCAAAGGTGCTTGTTTGAGATAACAGCAACTGTGTCAGTTCTTGCTGCTTTTCAGAGGTGCAAAGTATTGAAAGCTTCACTCCAGGTCTATTTTTCTTCATAGAAATAGGTGTAAAATAAACATCAAGGGCTCCCGCCTCTAACAAAAGCTCCATAATATACCCCAGCTGCTCTCCAGTCATATCATCAATATTCGTATCAATTTCTACAACCTGATTCGTTATCTTTTTTTTTTCGTTATAAAGATAAACTCTCAGTACATTTGGTTTTTCGTAGGTTTTTTTGCCTAAGCCATAGCCTATCTTTTCAATGGTCATATCTCCACTATCATCGTAACCGTCTGCCAAAGCCTTTATTATACCTGCTCCTGTAGGTGTTACCAATTCAAATATAATATCGGTAAAGTACACAGGAACATTCTTTAATATCTCTAAGCTAGCTGGTGCAGGCAACGGAAACATCCCATGCTG
>JARBUB010000275.1 GCA_029239905.1 Clostridia bacterium | reverse complement strand
TCTGTAATCCCTAATGAAGCTCTGTGTCTTGTGCCAAGTTCTTTGCTCAGGTTTTGATTTTGTGTCAAAGGCAGGAAACAGCCTGCCGCAGCTATTCTGTTTCCACGTATAATCAAAGCTCCATCATGCAAGGGTGTATTAGGCACAAATATATTTATTAGCAGCTCTGCCGTTATACTAGAATCTATAGGTGTACCAGTTTCTATATGCTCATTTAAACCTATTTCCTGCTCTAATATAATGATGGCTCCAGTTTTTGTTTTCGAAAGCTGTAGTACAGCTTTATTTATCTCTTCAAGCAAGGTATCAAGCTCTCGCTCCAATACATCTCCCTTTGAAAAAAATCTTCCTCGTCCTAAGTGTTCCAGGACTCTTCTTAATTCAGGCTGGAATATAATCAAAATTGCAATAAACCCAACTGTCATCGCATTCTTAAGCAGCCAATATACAGTATGGAGTCCCAGCATCTCGCTGACTCTTGTTGCTATAATAAGCATAGCAATACCTTTAATGAGCTGTTCTGCTCTTGTTTCCTTTATTAAATCCATAACCTTATATATAATAATTGCTATTATAAATATATCTACATATGTATTCCATGATTTGAGATAAGGCAATAGCTCTTTTAACTCATTCAAATGCAAAACACCTCCTTATTGCAATTTTTTTCATACTAATTTTATTATATATTATTTTGTCTATATGGGTATAGGTTTTTATAAATTTTTTTAATTTTTTTGAAAAATAAAAAACATAGCCAGATATATCTTATTCTATATATATCCAGCTATGTTTATTTTATTATTTAAAGAATATGTGAGTTATATATTGGTCTACAATTACTAAGATTCCTAATACGAAGACATAATAGGCAAAATATTTCAGCTTGCCGCTTTTTAGTATCTGCAGCATAAACTTTATTGATATATATCCGGCTAAGGCAGCTGCTATAGAACCTACAACCAATGCCCCCATACCTATACCAACTTCGGTTCCGCTTCCCGCATCCATAATATCCTTTATCTGAAATACTGCAGCTCCTAATATTGCAGGGATAGACATTAAAAATGAAAACTTGGCGGCGAAATCCCTGTCCATTTTTCTAAATAATGCACCTGAAATGGTTAATCCTGATCTGGATATTGCAGGCATTATTGCTATGGCCTGCATAGTCCCAATAAATACTGCATCAAAATAGGAGGTTTCTTCAACCCTTTTGTGCCCGCTCCGAAGCATTCCTGACCAAAGTAAAATAGCTCCTGTAATGATAAACTCAAAGCCTAAGGTACTTCCAGAATGAAACATTTGTTCAATCGTATCTTTAAATACGACAGCAATAATAACTGTTGGTATTGTACCGACAAGCAACAGCCAAGTAAGCTTTTGAAAAGGTTTCTTCAATATGCTTATGATATCGTCTTTAAAAACAACAAATACGGCTAGCAAGGTTCCTAAATGTACACTGGTATCAAATACTAGTGTAGGTTCTGTTATTCCAAATATCTTTTGCATCAGCACCAGATGTCCTGAGCTGCTGATTGGCAAAAACTCTGTGATTCCTTGTACAATTCCCAATATGATAGCTTGTATTAAATTCATTTATTTCTCCCCTTCATTTTGTCCTATCATCAAATTCGTTTACATCAGCTTCAGCTATTGCAGCGTCCATAGTCTCTGTTGTTGCTTTGGACATATCTATAGATCCATCTCTCTGCTCCACTACTCTGGTTTTAATTATTTCTTTGCGTTTCCACCTGCCCGTTGCATAATATCCCCCATTTAAAAAGCACCCGATGGTAAAGCTAAGCGCTATTGCAATCCATATGCCAGAACTTCCAAAGGCCGTTTTACTAGAAAGATATGCTGCCAAGGGTACCCGTATTCCATAGAATATTAGAACAGTTATAATGGTGTTTATCCAGATTTCCCCAGCACCTCTTAATATTCCTGCAAATAGAAAGTTCAACCCTAAAAATATATATGCCAGTGAAACAATTTTTAAATAGTTCATGCCTATATCTATAACTCTTACTTCTTGTGTAAACAAGTAAAGCGAAGGCCTTCCCAAGGTATATACAAATAAAATAGTTGCAGCAGAAATTATAATCGAAAGTATCGCTCCATTCTTAAGAACTTCCTTTACCCTTTCTTTGTGCCCAGCACCTATGCATTGACCAGTAACTGTAGAAGCTGCCATACTTAAGGTCATTGCAGGCAGCATTGCAAAGCTGTCAATTTTTGACCCAACTCCAAAGCCTGCGATCACATCTGAACCAAAACTGTTTATGATACCACTTAAGGCAAGCAGTCCTGAGGATACTATAAATTGTTGAACTGCAGATGGCACCCCAAGCTTTAGTATTTGCATCATTATCTTATTATCATATTTCAATTCAGACAATTTAAAGCTAATGAGATGTCCTTTCTTACTCAGATACATAATACTCAATATGTAGGAGGTACCTTGTGCGATGACCGTTGCCAGTGCCGCTCCGCCTACTCCCATAGAAGGTATCGGACCTAATCCTATTATAAAAACAACATCTAATACTGCATTTAGTACTGTTGAAATAATCAAAAATATTGTCGGCGTAAAAGAGTCTCCTAAGCCCCTCAGAATGGCGCTTGTCATATTATACCCAAAAGTAAATATAACACCAGCCATGATAATAATCAAGTAACTCTGGGCATCTTTCATAATTTCTGGAGGCGTATTAACTAATACAAGAAAGCTCTTGCTAAGCAATACACCCACAATTGCAATTATTATAGCCGCTCCACCAAGGAATATGGTCGTTGTACTTATGGTTTTCTTTATCATACGCTCATTTTTTGCGCCGGCATATTGAGCAATCATAATCGAAGTGGCCATAGTAAGCCCCATAATTACAGATGTAAGTATAAACATGATTGGAAAGGCAATATTTACAGCAGCTAAGGCCTCGTATCCCAAGTAGTTTCCTACAATAATGCTGTCTACCCAGTTGTATAAGTTCTGTAATACGTTGCCAAACAACATAGGCAGCGAAAATATCAGCATATTTTTCATCATATTGCCCTTAGTCAAATCCTTAATTGCTCTTTTACTATTCATCTTATCCCTCCGAAAGTCGGTATCTCCATCTATTTAGACGCAAAATCCAAGCTTTGTCTTCATACTTAACAAATATATAATTTAATTACATCTTAAACATATTTTAAACCAACAAAATTAGTATTGGCAAATTCAAACATGAAATAACATATGAGCAGAGGAAAATGTTTAGTGCAAAACATATATATGCTGCGAAAAAGATATATCAAATACAAAATCAGTAGAAGCATCCGATTTCTATGATCAAAGATGTATTTTTCGCAACATATGAGCAGAGGAAGATGTTTTGCACATTCTGATTGAATGTCAAATGTTTAGTGCAAAACATATATTGAATATTAAAATATGGACCTACGTATTATTATATATATTGCAGAAAAGATTTAACATATAAAAAAAGCTGTAGACATCTAAACAGCTATTTTCATAACCTATCAATTTAAAAGAAATTACTTGAAAATTCATTTATAGGAGCACCAATCTATGAAAAGTATTCATACCTTCGTTAAAGCTTTACTTTGTTTCGCTATTATATGCGTGATTTCTATATCCGAACTCCTGTATTGTGCCCATAGCACTTTAATGTCCCCCG
>JARBUB010000274.1 GCA_029239905.1 Clostridia bacterium | reverse complement strand
CAGTCTGCGGTTACACCAAATCTCTCAAAGTTATCCATAAACAAACTATCAGCTCCCCTTCTCATGATAAAGTGGTCTAAGTTATATATTTTGCTGATAACTGTTTTTTATGTATAACCACAGCTGCAAATTTATTTTAAATTTTTATGCTTGAACAAATCATCGATCTGAAAGCGGCTCTTTTTTGATTTTCCCATAAGCTCTTCCAATTCAGCCTCCACCTCATCCAATATTCTAGAAATAGAATAGGTAGATGTCAGCAAGCTATCCAATATCAGCAGCTTTTTTATATCCTTTTTTATCTCCTTATCCATAAAAGCACCCCCTTAATACATATTATTAAGGAGGTGCTTCATTTGTCCCAAAAGATAAAAATTATCTCTTCACCGTTACGCTTCCGGAGGTGGAACTGATTTTTACACGGCTTCTGCTTGTATCATCATTTTTAATGCTTACAGTTACACTCTTTTTACTTTTATTGATAACTGTGAGGTTTATTCCACTCTTGTCGTCTGTGCCCGTACGCTTTGTACTAAGAACCTCAATAATGACACTGCCGCTCTTTGGTTTAAACTCTGTCATTTCGCTATAACTGGCCGGATAACTGTCACTGGTTGTTTTGTATCTATAATAAAGCCTGCCGTCCTTCTCTATAATCTAGTTGGAATATCTGAGGTTATCGGTCTCAAGGTTATGGCAAAATCCGACGTCTTTGATGGTGCAGGAGGTGTAGGTGCCGGTGTAGTCGGCTTTGGTGTCGGAGTTGGAGTAGGAGTAGGAGCCGGAGTCGGCTCCGGTGTCGGTGTTTCGACCACTGGCTTTGGTGCTTCTCCCAGATTCAAATTCGCACTTGCTGCAAAAGGATTATACTTATTGCTGTTATATTTCAACAGCCAATCCAAATAATCCTTATCTCCATCCTCAAACAGCTTGGGCACTGATATAAAGCTGACTGAAAAGCTGCCGTTAAAAGCAGTCCCTTCATCTGTCCCCATGCTGATATTATTCAATATGATTTTATACTTATCCTTTTCAAAGGCCGCTATGAGACTCATCAGCTTCTGATATTCCGCTTCAATATTGAAGCTGGCAGTTAACTCATGCATCCGGAATATTTCAGGAATTTCTTGATTTGCTGCCGTGTTTTCGGGTTTCCCTACACTTACATAGCTTTGTCTCAAAGCCAGTAAATCAGGTGTCTTTGCATCACCTGTTTTTTTTGCAGCGCCTGCATTCCTTACTGCTCCAGCAGCTCTTAATGTTTTTGCAAAAGAAACTTCTTTAGGATTTAAACCTGCTGCCTTAAACTTCTCATCCAGTACTGTAATGATTTTATCCTGAAAAATAGCGGGATAAAGCTTTGCCGTCTTATTTGTCAATTCTGTCTGTTTCGTCTTAAACTCTGCATATATGGGATGATTCGGGTCCATTTGATCCTTCATTTCTTCTACTTTACTCTTATATTCCGCGGCTGTTGCTTTAACGGTTTTAAGTACAAGCAATTGAGGACTTAACAGCAAATAATAAAATGCAGCTAAAAAACCGGCCATGGCCAAGGCAATCAATAATATCTTTTCTCTACTGCTTAGCTTCATTGGATGCACCCCCTGCCAGCAAGCAGTTCGCCGTAAATTCAAAGGCACTGCCGCCTTCTGTTTCAACTTTAATAATATCTATAAATACATCTCTGAAGATGCCCAACTTCAATAAATTATGCTCATACTGCGCTATGACATTTCTACTGGCTCCTACTCCTGAAATTTGCACAGACTCCATTGTGATATTCATATTTTCTAAGTATACCTCATGAGGCAAAGCAGTATTAAGCTTATTAATCAAAGCACTGCTTACTATACTTTTTGCCTCCAGCTCTGCTTCAATAGGTGCAAAACCCTGCATATATTGCTGGATGATATCCACTTTTTGCTTTGTTTCAGTATAATTCTTTACTGCTGCAATATTTGCTGGATCTGTCATAAAAGCATTATAATCATATATATCTTTACTGTACTTAACAATGCGAATTATATTCCAACTGTATATGCTGCCGCAAACTAAAAGCAAAAAAACGATAGCCAGTATAACCTGCAGCTGCCCTACTTTAATAGACCTTCTTGGAGACAAGTATGGGTTAAAAAAATTCAATTCTCTCATAACTATCTCCTACCTGCCTTTGGAATCGCGCCAATGGCGTTTAAATAATTCCTAATATCGATCACTGCTGCCTCACTGGTGCTTTGCAGCTTGATGCTGCTGATTTCATGGATTAACTCTACAGGCAGATTTATCGATGCTTTTATATATTGTGGAAGACCCTTTAAGCCGGAAGCTCCGCCATAAATATAGAGTCTTGATATTTTAGCATTGCCCCTGCTTTCATAGAACTGCAGTACTCTCTGAATATCCTGTATCCATTTGCTGATGACCCTTGACGCTGCTTGATATTCACCATTGGAGTCATCCTTCGCATCCATCAGATTAAACCGCTGCTTAATTTTTTCCGCTTCCTCTAAATTCACTTTAAAATCCGAGACAATGGCTACATCCAAGTCCTTGCTGCCATGGTTTATGGTTCTGCCGAAGGCAAGCTTCCCCTTTGAGAGAATACTGATATTGATGGACTTATAGCCAAAATCAAGTATGGCGATGGAATCATTGGCTATATTTGCATTATCATTGATGAGGACTTTTTCATTAATCAATCTGGATAATGCATTGGTATGTATATTCATGGCTACGGGATTCAGATTCAAGCTTTTGGTCAAGCTAAAGAAGCTCTCAACAATAATTTTTGGAACTGCCGCTACAAATATTCTGTTTTTCTTAATATCGTCCTCCAGAAACTCTTCAACGATCCTGTATTCCACAACATACTGATCCATCTCAATAGGCAGCTGCTGTGTGATCTCATAGAGAATCATACTGTCCATTTCTTTGTTATTGGTAATGGGCAATATAATCTCTCGGGTGATGATATTGGAGCTGTTCAGCGTAATAGCTGCATCCCTGGATTTCAAGGTGAACTTTGCTATAAGACTTCTCAAAGCTTTCGTCAGCTTCTCGTGATCCAATATTTTTCCGTCCATATAGCTGTCCTGAGGTGTACTGATTGAATCCAGCTTTTGAATCAGGAAGCTGTTGTTATTCAGGCTTCCTACTGCCATTTTGATGTTCTGTGCACCAAAATCAATGGATAAATAGTTTTTCGCCAAGTTTTATTCCCCCCCCGTAATATCTATATAAAGCTTAAATACCAGCTTAATAAGTCAGAACCGAAAAATATAATGATCATGGCAGATATGCTTATAAAAGGTCCAAAGGGTATATAATCCTTCATGCTTTTGATTTTCAATGCCATCAATAGCAGTGAGGCAATGGCTCCAATGATGAAGGAAATGATGGAAAGCATCAGAATCAGCTTCCAGCCAAACCACAAGCCCAGCACCCCCATCAGCTTGATGTCGCCGCCGCCCATAGCACCTCCTGAAACCACCGCGATCAGCAGGAATAATCCCCCTCCTATGAGCAAGCCTAAGCTGCTATTCACTACATTACTAAAGCGAAGCATGATACCTAAAAATATAATGCCTGTGATCAACCCGAGCAGATTGAGCTCATCGGGTATTTCCTGTGTGAAAAAGTCTATCATGGTGATCACCACAAGAATGCTGGATAAGATCGCGTACATACCCATTTCAACAGTTAGTCCGAATTTTTGATATAAAAAAAAGGTTATAAGACCGTTGGATAATTCAATGATAGGATACTGAAGGGATATTTTTGCCTTGCAGTACTTGCATTTGCCTCTGTAAGCAACAAAGCTAAGAACAGGTATCAGATCCACCGGCTTAAGCTGTGTATTGCAGTTGGTACAGTGTGAAGGCGGAAATGCAATGGATTCTTTCCTTGGAATTCTGTAAATGCAGACGTTCAGAAAAGAACCAATCAAAAGACCAAATATGAATATAAAAATCCCCATTGTGCTTCCTACTCTCTGTCGTAAATTTTAAAATTATTCTTCAATTCTCCTATAATCACGCTCAGGAAAACCTACTAACATTAATTAATATCAAAAAACATTATGTAAACCTAAACAATTTATAAATTTCAAATTATTCCCTATTATTCTAACTTAAAAACCCTACAATGTCAATAATTTCAATATTCTACAAGATTATGCTACTCTATCTTTTATTCGACATAAAAGTCTCCAATATTTGCTCAAATTATTTTATGTCTACTTAAAAAGTCGTTTTTACAGCATTAAAAAGAGTCGATTCTTACGAATGACTCAGCTGCTTTTAACAATATGAAATTATGCCTTATATATTTTCTCCAAATAAGTATT
>JARBUB010000273.1 GCA_029239905.1 Clostridia bacterium | reverse complement strand
CCTATTGGAAGCAGCTTATCAAAGGGAAGTTTACAAAATAATAGATGAGGGTGGCAGTGTTCAAGCGTCAAAGCTAAATGAAATCAAACGCGGCGTATTGGAAAGCTTCTGGGGAGATACTGTAAAAATAAACGATGGTGCAGAGCTTACATGGATGCGACAGCCACATTATTATATGGGACTTTACCCATATACTTACAGTGCAGGTCTTACTGTGGCTACAGAGGTAAGCAAGAGGATTTTGAAAGAAGGACAGCCTGCTATCGATGACTGGAGAGAAGTATTAAAGGCTGGTGGCACAAAAACTCCCGTAGAGCTTGCCCAAATGGCAGGGGTAGACATTACAACTGAAAAACCGCTGCTTAACACCATAGAGCATATTGGAAGTATCATAGACGAAATTATTAAATTGACAGAAGAATTGGAAGGAATCACGTTATAAGACTTGTCATACAAAGCTTACTCTTGCATAGCACCAAACAATGCAAGGGTAAGCTTTTTTAGTGCAAAAGAAACAGACTGAGAGAAATTGTTAAGTTATAATAAATAAAAAGAGGAATTTTTATGAGATATAAGAACTATAAGAGTGTAGTACAAGGCGAATAGAGGGATAAATTGGGGGTGGGTGCCGTGACCTATAAGGTGCTTGTAGCTGACGATGAAAAACGCATCAGGAAAATAATTGGAGATTATCTGCGGAATGATGACTATGTGGTTATTGAGGCTGAAAATGGAATTGAAGCATTGGAGAAGTTTTACACAAATAAGGATATACATTTAATCGTATTAGATGTGATGATGCCAAGTAGAAGCGGATGGGAAGTCTGTAAAGAAATTAGAGAGCAGTCCAATGTACCTGTTATCTTTTTAACTGCTTTGGATGACTCTCGTGATGAAACCCATGGTCTGGATATTGGGGCCGATGATTATATCGTAAAACCCTTCCGGTATGAAATCTTTATGGCTAGAGTGCGTTCGGCAATAAGAAGAATACCCCAAAATATAACGAGGCACTATTGCATGAATGAGGTTGAAATCGATACCATAAGCAGAGTTGTCAAGGTAAATGAAGAACGGGTGGAAATGAGTCCGAAAGAGTATGAACTATTGTTATATTTGATAAAGAACCAGAACGTTGCATTAGAAAGGGATAAAATATTGGACTCGGTATGGGGCTATGATTTTTATGGAGACAGAAGAACCATTGATACGCACATTAAGAATATAAGAGCAAAGCTGGGAACAGTGGGTAATAATATAAAAACAATTAGAGGGTTTGGGTATAAGTTTGAGGTGGAACTATGATTTATTCAATTAGAGTCAAGCTTTTTGCAGTATTTGTTGTATTACTTGTACTATTTCAATTTATATTTCTAATAACGAATGCTTATTTTCTGGATGATATTTTCATCTGGGGAAATAAGCGGATCATTACCCAAATCTATTATGATTTCAAAGATAACTATGGCAAGACTTTTGACGAGGTAGAATATTTACATAATGCCAACAATGATTACGGCGGAAATATCGCAGTTATTGATCGAAATAACAAGATTGGAAACAGTACATATTCTCGCTTTGCCAGCGATAGAATGGGAAGAATGCTTTTAAGCATCCGTCAACCCATCGAAAACTTTACAAATCAAGAGGATGAAGATACTATACTCATTGTTTCATCAAGCCAGGATGCGCGTTTTAACAATATCATCTTTATTGGTAAGCTGCCGGATAATAAGTTATTTATTGCAGAAAAGCCCTATGGAGTTGTATATGAAAGCAGTAGGATTGCAGAAAATTTCATCATAGTTTCTGGTATTGGGACTTTGATTATAGGGTCCATTATCGTTTTTTTTCTTTCAGGCAGATTAGCAAAACCTATACTGAAAATCAACGATATTGCCAAGGAAATTGCTGAACTCAATTTTGACAATAAGGTAAAGATCACCTCGAAGGATGAACTGGGGACCTTGGGAAAAAGTATCAATTTAATTTCACATACCCTAAGTCAAGCCTTAAAGGAGCTAAGAGATGCCAATGCAAAGCTGGAGGAGGATATTGAAAAAGAGAGAAAACTGGAGCGAATGAGAAGAAAATTTGTATCTAATGTTTCTCATGAGTTAAAGACTCCCCTCAGTATGATTCAAGGCTATGCAGATGGGCTTAAGCACAATATAGCTCAAAATAGAGAGGAATCAGAGTACTATTGCGATGTCATTATTGATGAGTCAGAAAAAATGAACCATCTGATAAAGGACTTGTTGGATTTATCCTCCTATGAATCCGGTGTTTTTAAGATTGTTAAATCTCATTTTGATTTAGTAGAGCTTATTAAGGAAAGCACCAGCAAATATCGTACTACTCTAGAAAGCAAGGATGTAGAACTGGAGATAGTTACGCCAGAGGAATGTATGATCCATGCAGATCGTTTAAGAATAGAGCAAGTGCTAAGAAATTTTATGAGCAATGCTGAAAAGTATGTAGATCATCAAGGGAAAATTATTGTTACCATGGAATGCAGCAATACCCATGTTCATATTCAATTCTACAATACCGGAGAATTGATTAATGATGCAGATATGAATCATATCTGGAGCAGCTTCTATAGAGTGGAATCACAAAAAACCGGCGCTAATATGGGTACAGGACTTGGATTAGCAATCGTAAAAGCAATTATTGAAATGCATAAAGGCAGCTGCGGAGTATTGAATGCAGAAGCAGGAGTAAGTTTTTGGATTGAGCTTCCCAAAGTATAATAGATATTTCATTAAAATGAGCCAAAGGGCTCATTTTTTTGACTTCAATCACAAAACCATCACAAAGCCATCACAAAGAAAACCTATAATTGTTATATAATCCTAATAACTGAAATGAGTGAATTGGAGGAAGATTATGAAGAAAATTATATCTTTTGTATCATCTAAAATTTTTATCTCCATGGCGATTGTTGTATTTTTAATCGCAGGTGGGGCATGGTGGTATTTTAATAACGATAGTAAAAATGTACAAAATACCTTTGCACAACAAACAGCAACTGTTGCAAAGGGAGATTTAACATTATCGGTATCCGGATCCGGTGCAATAGCGTCTGCTAACAAGAGTAATGTAGTATCGGAGGTGCAGGGGACTATTACTGAGGTATTGATAAGCGATGGAGCTCAAGTGAAAGCAGGAGACTTAATACTGAAACTGGACGATTTCCAAGCACAGCTTAATGTAAAGCAATTAGAGAACAGCATATCTCAAACACTTCTTACACAGCAGTATAACAAAAAGAGTCTTGACGGAATTAAAACGGCGGCTCCTATTGATGGTGAAGTTACCGGTTTACAAGTAAGTGTTGGGGATGATGTCAGTAAAAACACAACTCTATTGACGATTACAGATAAGGCTAAACTTAAGCTGTCAGTTCCATTTAACAATAAATATAGAGACCAGCTTAAGATAAACCAGGAAGTAAAGGTAAATGTATATGATACAGCACTTGAAGTAGGCACAACGGTTAAAGGAACCATAGCAACTTTGAGTAAGGCTTTATATAAGACAAATGACGGGACAGAAGTTTACAATGTTGAGGTCGCTTTAAACAACCCGGGCACAATCAAAGAAGGAATGATTGGCAATGTAGAGATAGATCTTTCCGGTGTAAAGCTGACCAGTGCTGAAAGCAGTACTTTAAGCTATTATAATAATGTTGTTGTGAAAGCAGCGACGGGT
>JARBUB010000272.1 GCA_029239905.1 Clostridia bacterium | reverse complement strand
ATGAAATTCAGTGGAATGAGGATACAATAACCGAATTAAGAAAAAGAATCCTTTCCATGCTCAGCAAAATAAAGGGTCTAGAAGATATCGAGGAAAATATCGAGTATGAAAGCCATCTAACACCGGAGGACTTAAAGAGTAGATTCAATTCCTATGGAGGAACAGCCTATGGACTAAGCCCTACCTTGACGCAGACTATTTACTTTCGCCCCCATATAAAATCTGAAGATGTAGAAAATCTTTATTTTGTCGGTAGTTCAATTCATCCAGGTCCAGGAGCATCTATCGTTCTTATCGGGAGTAAGCTGGTAGCAGAAGAAATTATAAAAAACCAATGAATTTGAAATAAACTATAGAAAGCTTACTATATCAGATATCTATAGTTTATTCTTATTCTATCCTCAGTCAGTTCCACCATATTTCTAAATATCTTTAATGATCTCATTGATATACTCTTTTAAGGAATATATTATACGTTCTTTTCTTCCTTTTGTTGTATCTGCACAAATTAGAGAGTTCAATACGGCTTCTTCAGTGGCTTCTATTGCCCCTCTAAAAACTTCATCAATATTATTTTCATTCATGGTTCTTAGGTCAACAAAGCATTTTTCTTCGTAGTGATTCATTTTATTAGCAGTAGAAAAGCCTATAACAATATCTCCACTTCCATTACCAAAATGTGTTCCAGTTCTGCTTAGACCTGCAGCAGCTCTTTTACATACCCTTTTTAGCTGTCTATGAGTCAAAGGAATATCCGTTGCCATTATGACAATAACAGAACCCTTATCATTATTTGATTGTTTATCTGCCAAGGTTTCGCAAATAATTTCTCCTGCTTTTTTTCCATCGATCAGTAAATCAGCTTTCTTTCCAAAGTTGGATAAGACTAATATTCCGACTATAAAATCCTGATTACCTAACCTTACCCGCCTAGACGCAGTCCCTATACCACCTTTTAAGCCATAGCAAATCATTCCACTTCCCGCTCCGACTGCTCCTTCTTCAAAATCTTCGCTAGCATTTTTCAACCCCTGGAAAACATGTTCCTTTTTTATATGCAAACCTCTAATATCATTTAAGTATCCGTCATTACATTCACATATTATTGGGTTAACCGTACCAGTTGTATCTCCTATATCATCATTGACAGACAGCATATATTCCACCAAGCCTTGGTGCGCCGCACCCACACTCAGTGTATTTGTCAGCACAATAGGTGTCTCAATATTGCCTAGTTCCTCCAACTGAATTGTACCTATTGTTTTACCAAATCCATTTATAACATAACTGGCTGCTATGACCTTATCTCTGAAGATATTCCCTGCATGGGGTATCACTGCTGTAACACCAGTATTGACACCATCCTTAGCTAATGTACAGTGCCCTACTGTAACACCAGCAACATCAGTGATGGAATTTCTTTCTCCCGGTTCCATCTTCCCAATAGAAATTCCATAATCTCTTAGCCTCTTTTGATTTTTCATTTTTCTCCCTCCCTATTCAAGCCTAAATTAGCTATATAAGTTGTCTTGCATGTTCTTTTATGACTTCAATTTTGTCCATTGCGGTTTCTCGTAATATCACTGAAAAAAAGAAGCATGACTCATCGTCATACTCCTAATATCTATTATATTTAACTTTTTACTTTGTGTAAAAGAAAACTATGCGTTTTGCATTACCATAGCATTTTGCTGCTGTGCTAATAACTCATTCACTTGATTTATAGTATTAATTACACCATTATAGTCCTCATAAAATACGATTACTACATCTTCTGGCTGAGCCATTAGCATTGCCTTTCTTAGGGCTTCTTCTTCACTAAGTTCTACGATTACATTATTACGGTCTATGCCGCCAATCACACAGCCATTCATCAGCTGTTTTGCTATTTCACCCGGCTCTGCGCCTCTTTTATCTTTATCTTCCTTAATGACAATATTATTGAAGCTCTCACCGCACATTTGGCCAACTTTTACAGTACTGGTTTCTGTTCTATCACCTGGAACTCCAATTACCCCAATCAGCCTATTGTGTTTCATGTTTCTGATGCTCGTAATAGCTTCTCTATAACCATCTAAGTTATGTCCATAATCTATTATTACCTTAAAATCTTGCACATCGTAGATATTGAACCTGCCAGGGTTATTTTTGTCATCTGATCTAAATTTCTTTAATGCACTGACAATATATTCAAATTCAACACCTAGGCCATAGGCTCCAGCGATAGCAGATAAGCTGTTTTTTACGTTATAGCTTATTACTCCATCTAATGTGGCAGGTATATCAAAGGTGTGTATCAGCTTTATTTCTTCCTTTCCGTCAAATACATAGATGTCATTGTCCTTAATATAAACTGCTTTTCCGCCACCGGTTATTTGCTTCTGAATAACTTTATTTCTAAAGTCTGTAGAAAAATATATTACCTTCTTATTTAGGCGGTCTCCCACTTCTACGCAGTATTTGTCATCTGCGTTCAATACAGCATAGCCATCATCTTTTACCGCTTCAACTACTAGTGCTTTCACATGGGCTAAATCATCAAAAGTATTTATTCCGTCTAAGCCAAGGTGATCTTCACTGATATTCGTAATGATTCCTACATCTGCTAAGTCATAGCCTAAGCCTTTGCTCACGATTCCGCCCCGTGCGGTTTCCAGCACTGCTGCATCAACCCGCTTATCAGTCAAAATCATTCTAGCGCTTTGATAGCCGGTTGTATCACCCTTCATTATGCATTCATCATTTATATAAACACCACCTGTAGAAGTCATTCCCACAGTGTGTCCTTTTTCTTGCAAAATCTTGCTTAACATTCTTGTTGTTGTTGTTTTTCCATTTGTTCCTGTTATGGAAATCAGAGGGATACTAGATTTACTGCCCTCCGGAAAAAGCATATCTAAAATATTCTTCGCTACATCTCTTTGCTTTCCTATTGCAGGATAGTAGTGCATTCTTATACCTGGCGCAGCATTTACCTCTATTATGGCGCCCTCGTCTTCTCTCATAGAAGTACGGATGTCCTTGGTTGTTATATCGATACCGGCAATGTCTAAACCTATTATATCCGCTGCATGAATCGCTATTTCAGCATTTTCTGCATGTATTTCATCAGTCATATCAATTGCGGTTCCTCCAGTGCTAAGGTTGTCATTTTCTCGGAGCAATACTTGTTCTCCTACAGCAGGTACATAATTAATATCCTTATTACTCTTTCGTAAAATAGCTTCCATAATCGCATCTATTTTTATCTTGGTAAGGGGCTTTTCATGACCTTCCCCTCTAAGAGTGTTTTGGTTCTCCATATCAATCAGCTCTTTGATGCTGCTTTTGCCATCTCCAGCTACAAATGGCGCAATGCGCTCTGCACATGCAACCACCTTGCCGTTTACAACCAACACCCTATAATGCTTACCTTCAATAAATTTTTCTACAATGATTTCTTCACCAAACTGCTTCGCTATTCCAAAGGCTGCCTCTATCTCTTTGTCAGTCTTCAAATTTACTGAAACGCCTTTGCCCTGATTTCCATTGTTCGGTTTTACTACCACGGGGTATCCCAAGTCACTGGCATATTGCAGCACCTCTTCTAAATGCTCTGAAACAAATCCCTCAGGTGTTGGTATTCCTGCCGTTCTAAGCAAGCTTTTTGTCAATTCCTTGTCGCTTGCTATATCTGCTGCAATGCAGCTTGTATCTTCAGTCAAAGTTGCCTGTATTCT
>JARBUB010000271.1 GCA_029239905.1 Clostridia bacterium | reverse complement strand
AATTTCAACAGGATAGTCAGGATGTGTATTTGGCAGCGCTATAATCGGTATCTGGTTCTTTCCATGCGCCTTCTGAACGGTCAATTCCAACCATTCCTTCACTTTTTCCACCTGTTGTGCATCTAATGATTCATCAACAACTCGAACTGTAAATTCAACATTTACTCTACCTCTGCTATTCTTTGCAGTGGCTAAAACCTTGGTAGTCCCTTGTGATAAACCTGTTATTTTCAGGGTATTCCCCCCTTCAATGACAGCCTTCACAATTCCATTTGGATCACAATCGACCTCCACAATACTGTTTGCATACCTAGCTAACTGCGGGGCTGCTAAACTGAGAGTATCATTGATATTCAGCACTTGCTCTGAAATATCTTTGGCAACAGGCTTTGGGTCTTTACCTTCGTCATCATCTCTGCTGCTTGTTGAGCTTGTTTTTGCAATGCCATACCCAATAACTGCAGTTATTCCCGGACCAAATTGCACAGAGGTCGGTCGTTGCTCTATCCTAACGCCATTCTCTAGAATCATGACTGTTTTTAAGTTTCCAAATCCTTTTATGTCAACACCTGCTTGCAACAACAGATTTCCTACCTCTGTACCAGCCGGAATGTCAATCACACTACCCTTTCCTTCCGGAGAAACATTCAGACTTTCAATTTTTCCCTTGACAAGCAATAGCTTTGTATTAGGAGCCGCCACTCGTACACTGAGAAAGTTGCCTATAAGCGTAATCTCATTGTCCTTAGCTGTGCCTACTATTAATACTTCTTCAAAGCCTTTGCCTGTAGCATCAGTTTCTTCTAGCTTTGCGCTTCCCTTTAAAGTACTTTTTAGAATTTCTGTGTTCTTTCCGGCCAGAATCCAAGTACAACCTGAAGCTGTCTCAACCAACAACTCAGAGATCCGGCAATTTTCAGCTATTATTCTGGTATCGGGACTTCTAACTGCCAAGAGGCAGTTTATATTGACATTCTGAAGCTGTATATTTTCTAATATAGACGCTGAAGTTATGCTTACTTGTCCTTCTACCTTGGTATCCTTTAAAATGACACCGCCTGATGTGATCTTTATTTCGCCCCTGTATTGTTCAAAGGTATATATACCCGGCTTTTCTATAGTAATAAACTGCTTGGAATCTTTTTCTGCACGATCCAGTACTGTAATTGCTTCCGCTCTTGTAATCTGGTCTAATGGTCCGAATCTGCCATCGGGATACCCTTTCATATAACCCTTTGCCGTAACAGCCTTTACCTCCTTATCACACCATGAAGCAATGTTAGCACTGTCTGCATACTTCATTTCGCTTTCCCGTGGTTCTAAGGTCTCAATCTTTACCAGCCTGGCCAATATTACTGCAGCTTCCTGGCGACTAATAAGATGATTCGGTCTCATTGTACCATCATCAAAGCCACGAATATATCCGGCTTTTATTGCTGTCTTAACCTCATCATAATACCAATCCGTTACACTTATATCCTTGAAGCTGATTTCATCGGTACCAGTAAATCCAAAAACCCTGTTGGCAAAAACTATAAACTCGATTCTGCTAATTGCTTTATTGGGACTGAAGGTATTATCTGCGAAACCCGTTATCTGTATCTTCTCTTTCCATTTTTCTATTGTTTCTCTAGCCCAATGGTTGTTATAATCAGTGGACTGTTCTGCTGCAGCCATTGGTGTATTTGACAAGATAAGAAGAACACATAGAAATACTGCAACAAGCCTTTTCATTTTCATTTGCTCCACCCCTTTGCTATTTGTTGAATCGTGTACCCCCTCCCCATGGCTGCTGTACGAGAGGGCTTGTTCACATTCTCTGAATAATATATGTAGAAATATAGTTAATTATTACAGTGTAGTAAAGTATGCACTTCGGTTTAATATTAAGGAAGAATTTTTTACTAACCCAAACATAACTGTGATCTAAGCAAAAGACTATGATTTTATCATCACAGTCTTTATATGCAAATTCTTTATTACAATTAGCATAGATGCTCATCTCAGCAATAAGCTCTAAAATTTGAAAAGCTTATAGATTTTGAATTACTTCCTTTACATGTTCAGCTGCAGCATTTCTCTTGCACTTTTCACAAAGCAGGACTTCTGCTTCGTATCCTAATCCTTTATTTATTTAATCCAATTGTTCTTTTATTTTTAGTAGCCAGAGAATATTCAATAATAAGACAAGTATGACAGTAGGCGTAAATAATTTAGCGTATATCAGCCTATTGCCAGTAAATAAATAAAGTCTGTGATTTCAGCAATCACAGACTCTTCAATATTATTATTAAGCTCCTCCAATATGCGCATTTTTTTGATATCTAAATAAACGGGTCATATTCTCTATCCTTGCTGCTTTCCTATGGATTTTTTATTTTGACTTTTTGTTAAAAATATGCAAATATATATTTTAATTATTAGTTAGGAGTGATTTTATGAGATATACAGTAAGTCCCGAAGTGTTTAAGCTCAATCCACAATTGCAATTCGGCATTTTAATAGGAAAAGACCTTCAAAATACGCCGTCAAATTTAGATGACACCGCAAGGCTCAGATCTGCTGAAAGCTTAATAAGACAATTGATACCTGCAGAAGAATTGAGGAATCTTCCTACAGTACAAAGCTACCGCAGCACAATGGAAAAGGCCGGTATCAATCCGAATAAGTATCCCGTATCTGTAGAAGCCATGTTCAAAAGAGTGCTTAAAGGTGCTTCACTGCCTGATATTAATGCAATGGTGGATTTGTGCAATGCAGTTTCCCTAGAGAACCAGATCTCCTTAGGGGGTCACGACTTACGAGATATGCCTGAGGATTTGGCTGTTCGATTTACGCTGGGTACAGAAAAATTTCTACCTTTTGGTGCTGTAGAATATGAAGTTGTAGAGACCGGAGAATTGGTTTTCACCAGTGGCGACATTGTTCAGACCAGAAAGTGGATCTGGCGTCAAAGTGAATTGGGTAAAATGACATTGGATTCCCATGATGTATTTTTCCAACTGGTTGGATATGAATACCTACCCGGCAGCCCCTTGATGAATGCCCTTGATTCGCTGGAGGAATTGATTACAAGACGATTCCAAGGACAGTGTCAGCGGTTTATCGTTCATCAACACAACCCGGAAATTGAGTTTAGTCTATAATTCTGTCACTGCCGCAATAGATACTCATCCTTCTTCCCCGTGCAAAGCCTATCATTGTGATATTTGCCTTCTTCGCAATATTCAATGCCATATCTGTTGGTGCTGAATGAGAAACTATAATTGGTACACCCGCTCTTGCTGCTTTGACTGCTATATCTGAGGAAATTCTTCCAGTAGTCATAAGCAGCTTATCCTCCAGGGTCATATTTTTAAGCTGCGCCTTCCCAATCACCTTATCCAATGCATTGTGTCTCCCTATATCCTCAGAAAAGAATAGAATGCTATTATTGCCGCAAATTGCGCAGCTGTGCACGCCTCCCGTTTGTTTGAAAAGCACTGATTTATGATTGAATTCCTTCATCATCAATAAAATGTCATGAGCTGCGTATTGATAGCGGCTTTCTACCGGTTTTATGCTATTCTCTTCAAAAATGCTCAGATCCATGCTGCCCTTTGCACAGCCGGACGTCAAGACCTTTCTATTTTGAAAATCCTCTTCTAAATCATCATTTAAAATAGCACATATCAAATTTTCACTCAGTTCTATAATACTCTTGATGGATTCCATAGAAGAAATAACACCCTCTGCAAACAGGAATCCTATGG
>JARBUB010000270.1 GCA_029239905.1 Clostridia bacterium | reverse complement strand
TATCTTTGAGAACAAATTGATTTCTTTTGGAGATATTTGCAAAGGATATCCAGATCGGTTAACTCTCTCATGATGTAAAAGTGCAGCCTGCTTAACTTCAGGTTTTATATCTGCAACATCCTTTATTAACTCAAAGCCTATTACTGTATGCTTTTTAACCAATTCATATTCTTCTTGCGTAAGCTTCCCTTTTTTATTCAATATCTCTTTGGGAATTTTGACCTTTCCTACGTCATGCAAAAGTCCTGCTTCGATGGAAAGCTTTGTTTCATGCATCGAAAGTCCCATCCATTTACTTATGAGCATCGCATAAAAAGCAGTATTTACACTATGCGTATAAGTATAATCATCATCATTTTTTATTTCATTTAGGCATTGAATAATGGTGTCCTTTTCATTTATGCCTAAATAGATCAATTCTGATGTAGTCAAAATATCGTTATAATCCAGCCCCTTGCCAGAAGCAAGGTTATTTACCGCTTTTTTCAGTAAATCTACTGAGTTTATATAATTATATCTTATGAACTGTTTGGTCTCATTTTTAACCTCATTAAATACTCTTACTCGCTTTACACCAAACCCTTTAAGTCGTTCTATCATATATTCGTTTAGAAATGCTTCCTTAACAGCCAATACAACCCCATTACCATCAAATATATCAGCAGCCAGCAAATCTCCATGACTGCATTCATCAATTGTGATATCTCTAACGTCCATATTTATGTCCCCACAAAACTATCTCTAGTTTTCTCCCTTAATCAAGTCTAATTTTTTCATTACGTCCAAAAGCTTAGCTGTATCAATAGGCTTTGCAGCATAAGCCTCACAGCCGATTTCAAAAGCATTTTTAACATAATCGGCTTCTGCCAGGGCTGTGGTCATTATTATCTTAGCTCTTTTTTCAGGAAGCAGTCCTTTTTGAATCTCCAGATCCCTAATTGTCTTAAGTACTTTAACTCCATCCACTTTAGGCATCATAATATCAAGACATATCAAATCATAAGGCTTTTCATCCTTCAAAGAAATCAGAAAAGCATCTAATGCTTCCAATCCATCTACAACAATGTCGCATTCACCATATTTGGATAAAAATCCATTTAGAAACTTGCGACTTACTAAATCATCCTCTGCTATTAATATTCTCAATTTTTATTCCTCCTATCTTATTACAGTCTTTTTCAAAATATCAAAATCATATTTCATCTGCTCTACTTGATTTAAGATTTGTTCTACATTTCCTCTTCGGGCAGCAAGCTCTACTTTAAAGGCAGAACTTTTCAGTTCGAAGGCATTTATAAAATCAGAAAGCTTTTTTATCTGATTTGACATTTTTTCAATTTGCTTAATATCTTTTGTAAATATTGCTTGTCCAAGTGCTTCAATACTGTCAGATATCAACTGAATTTTGTCAATTGTCTCTTCAGTGATAATGATCTTACTATTATCGATAAATACAATCTCTCCAGCATCATTAATGCTGATATTTTCAACATCATTTTGTCTTCGCAAGGGCACAGCGATCTTCTCCAGCTTGTAAAAAATTTCCTCTAGTCTGACCGGCTTAGCTATATAATCATCCATACCCATAGCAATAAATCTCTCTCTGTCTCCCTGCAAAGCAAAGGCTGTCAATGCAATAATAGGAGTATGATAATTTACATGCTTTTCAATATCCCTAATCATTTTTGTTGCCTCAATACCATCCAGTTCTGGCATTTGAATATCCATAAGTATCACATCATAAATTGAGACTAAATACATTTCCATAGCCTCATGTCCATTCTTCGCTAAATCAACTAAGTGTCCCTGCTCCCTTAATAACTGCATAAAAACCTTTTGATTTACTACATCGTCTTCTGCCAGCAATATTCTTAAAGGTGCTATTTGCTTTCTTGAAGCCTTATTAATATCTTTTTTGGCTGATAGGTTTTCTTGTCCAACATTAAATTTCATTGTAAAGTAAAATTTACTGCCTCTTCCTTTTTCACTTTCTATCCAAATTTCTCCACCCATCATTTCTACAAGTTGTTTTGAAATTACAAGTCCTAATCCTGTCCCCCCATGCTTCTTGGTCATAGTGCTGTCCAATTGACTGAAGCTTTTAAAAAGCCTTGACTTCTCTTCTTCAGCAATTCCAACTCCTGTATCAGATACAGCAAATTGCAGCACTATTTTTCCTTCTTCTATAAAATTCTTTTTTACTGCCAGAAGCACTTCTCCATGATCAGTAAATTTAATTGCATTACTGATTAAATTATTTAGTATCTGCTTCAATCTATGGGGATCACCCTTAATGTATTGCGGTATCGTAGAAGAAAGCTGATAATTAAGCTCTAAGTTTTTATCTATTGCTTTAAAGGTATGAAGCTTCATGGTTTCATCAATTAATTCCTTCATATCGAAATCAACATGCTGTATTGACAGCTTTCCGGCTTCCAACTTTGAGAAATCTAGTATGTCATTAATAATATTCAGTAGTGAATCTGCACAGGCTTTCGCTGTTTTCAAGTTTTCTTTTTGCTCATGACTTAATTCTGTATACATAGTGAGATCAATCATTCCCAGCATGCCATTTAAGGGAGTCCTTATTTCATGGCTCATATTGGCCAGAAACTCACTTTTTGCACGATTGGCAGCTTCTGCAGCTTCTTTTGCCTTTGTTAACTCCATTTCAGCGATCTTTCTATCATGTATATCGGTAAATATGGTAGTGAAATAATATTTTTTAGGGCTATAAATAGCTACCGAATACCATCTTTGACTTACTTGAGAGAAAAACTCCTTTCTATATTCACTTATCCCAGTTAATGCTACCTTACAAAAGTGATTGTTGTCTAAGCTTCCCTTCAATTCAGGGAAAAGCTCTGATAAACATCTTCCTATTAATTCCTCTTTAGTACGACCAAAGTATCGTTCAAAAGCATTATTAACTTGAAGGTATTCAATATCAATAGGTGCTCCATTATCATCTACAATTAATTTGTGATAAGCAATTGCGTTATTTGTGCTTGTAAATAAGAAGTAATATCGTTGCTGGCTTTCTAAAACTTCTTGTTCTGCTTGCTTACGTTCTGTAATATCTCTTATTATACTTAGTATAATAGTTCTTCCATCGATGATTGTACTTTGTGAGCTTACCTCTACAGGAAAGCTTGTGCCATTCTTCCTACAATGTACTGTTTCAAAAGTAATTCCATTGATTGCATCCTGAAGGTTTTGTATTGTAACCTGATGATCTTCACGGAAATTAAATATAGAAAGATTTAATAATTCTTCTTGTGTATATCCATAGGCTTTAACTGCTGCCTCATTTGCTTCAACAATATTCCCCTTAGTATCTACAAAAAGTATGATATCTCTTGCATTCCTTGACAGAAGCTGATATTTCTTTAACTCTTCGTCAACTAATCTCTTTTCTGTTTCATCATATATAGTTCCTACATAACCAGCGAAGTTACCATTGAGATCATAATATGGACATCCCCTACTTCTACACCAACGGTATTGACCATCTTTACGTTTAATTCTTACCATAGCTTCAAAATCTGCTCGTTTATTAACTGCATCCATAGAAGTCTTTAAGTAACTTTCCCTATCTTCATCATGAATTAGGTTCTGCCATTCATGCCCTGAAAGTGCTTCAATTTCTAATCCGGTAAAATCCAAGAAACTCTTATTGCCCCAATCAAACTCTCCTTCTAGGTTTGCACTCCATACCAATCCAGGCAAGTGGTCTATCACATTTAAACAAAAATC
>JARBUB010000039.1 GCA_029239905.1 Clostridia bacterium | reverse complement strand
CATATGTACTACAGCCTGTGATATTTCTTCAATATTCTGCGCCATTTCAAATACCTTGCCAACTCCAACCTCGGTTATCTTGCTTTGCTCAACGGACTCCCCTGCAATTGACTCTATAGAGGTTGCAATCTCATTGGCAGAGGTTGCGGTACTTGCTGTAATTTCAGTAAGATTATTGGAGGTATCCTTCACGATCAATGATGAATTTTTTACTTCTCCGATCAGCTGTTTTATATTTTCACTCATGCTGTTAATAGTTTGAGCGATTGTCCCTATTTCATCCTTTGGAAGCTTTTCTAACTTATTTGTAAAGTCCCCTTGAGAAAGTAAGGAGATATAATCTATTAACCTTTTCATATTCTTTTTCAATGGTACTACAATTAAGAATACCAATGAAAAGGACATAACAATTACTAACAAAAATGAGTACAATGATATTTTATTATAATAACTTGTGCTTTCTTCCATATCATTTATTATGGTTTCCATTTCCTTCTCAGCCTTTGCTTTAAAAACACCAACTCTTGCATTTATACCCTCAGCAAAGCTGTCAAACTTTACCATAGCCTCATTTCCTGCTTCTGTTCCTTCAATAATATAAGTATTTGCCATACTCTTGCCTGTTTTATAGAATTCATCAAATGACTTTTGCATTACATCTAGCTCTTGGTACTGACCGTTTTTGTTGATTTCCGTTATTGTATCTTTAAACAGCTTTGCATACCTTTCTGCTTCTGCATATCCATTATCCATTCCTACCGCAGATCTTGTTAACGCTATATCAGTGAGCCACTGCTGAACATTTATTACATAAAGCTTTAAAGCATCAGCTTGCATAAGTATTTTTAAGTTCTTATCCTTTATTTGTTGAACTGTCTTAATATTGTTTTGCATTCCTATAAAGCTAATACTTTGAATAATAACTAAGCTGATTAACATAACAAAGAATAGAAGATATACCTTACTTGTAATCGAAGATAAAAATCTTTTTCTTATCTTTATCTCTTTCTTGAGTTTTTTTACCTTTTCTTTTTTTGCTTTAATTTTCATATTGAACCCCCCTAGTCACACTCAAATTAATAAATCCAACATTTGTATTCTTATGTTAATAATACCACAAATAATTGACAATTCCTGCTATGTTTCAACAAATTTCACATTATTCCCAAAATTAAAAATCATCAGCTATTTCAAGGTGATGATTTTTAATAATTGATTATAAATTTTTAAATATAATACCCAAAGCGATCGTAAATACAAATGCAACATTAATTATTATAAAGTTCTTTACAGATAATGAGAATGTCTTTTCTTTTGTCTGCAGTTTATTAAATTCCTTGATATTATTATTTACGATGATTAAGGTTAGGAATACCAAGGCTGATAATAGGGGCACAATCCCAAGGAGTAGTGAAATACCTACTGCCAGATAGCCTATATAATAAATAAACTTAAATAACAGCAATGCATTTTCTCTGCCTACATAAACAGGTAGGGTATATCTCCTATTTGCAATATCATCCTCAATATCGCAAATATTGTTTGCCAGCATTATATTTGCAATTCCGCATATTGGCAGCACAGAAATCAGCATGATTTGCAAAAGCTCCTGTAAATTCAAGCCTACATTCAGCATTCCATCCTGAAAGAAGAAAGCAATGAAACCAAAATCTTTTAGATGAATGTAAGCAGCTAGAAATGTAATCACAAATCCCATGGTAAAGCCGGAGAAAAATTCACCAAAGGGCGTACGCGATATCGGAATAGGTCCAAAGGAATAGAGTATCCCGATACCAAAGGATATTGCACCTAATATCAGTACCACAAGTCCGGTATTTATATATAGCATGATGCCTGCAGCGACAGCTATTGAGATCATCGTGACAATCACAGCAACTACAGTACCTTCCTTTAGTCCATACCTGACAATTGCATTATGACTTTCATAGCCGAAGCCATGTTTTTTAATTGCCTTTTTATAATCTATGTAGTTGTTTAGGGCTGTTGTTGTCATATCAAAGCTCAGTAGTGATACAAGCATTAATATGAAATTTAAGGTATTGAAGCTGCTAAACCTGTATAAAACATACGTCGTTCCCAGCAGAAAAGGAATCATGCTGGCAACCTTTGTCTGTATCTCCACTAGCTTTAGAAAACTTATTATATTCATAACCTCTCCCCCTATATTTTTTGCACTAAACCTCTTACATTAAATAAGAATGTGCAAAACATTTTCCTCTGTTCATATGTAAGAGGTGCATATACTTTTACATATACGCACCTCTTTATAATGTTTCTTCTATATGTTTTGCACTAAACATTTTCAATGAATCAAAGTGTGCAATATATATTTCTATCTTGAGTCTCTTGATTCTCTTTTCTTGGAAACCTCTATCTTAACTCTTCTGTTTGCCAGTCTCTTGCCTGTGCAGGCTTTAATGATTCTTTCTGCAGCAGCTTCATTGGTATTTACAAATGTAAATTTATCAAGTATATCGATGTCACCAATATCAGCCTTATTGGTATTTGCATGATCTGAGAAGAACTGCAGTATTTGTTTTGGATCTACTCTGTCCATACGTCCTACAGTCAGGAACAGTCTTACAAAATCACCGCTGTCTCCCCTGTTTCCTCTTACAAAACTTGTTCCGCGATCTCTTCCAAAGTCTGTGTTTTGTCCAATGTTGTTCTCAGTATATTCGAAGCTTACTTCCTTGTTGTAAACAATGTTCATCAAGGCCGCTGTAACTTCTACCAAATTAAATTCCTCATCCAACTCTGCAGCCAAAGGTACAAAGCGCTTATATTCTTCCTTTTCAAGAGTTTCCTTCACTCTGTCTAACATGCTTCTATACTTTGAATGGAATATATCGTCTATTGTAGGAATGTCTTTTCTCTTAATCTTACTCTTCGTTATCTTCTCAATTTGTTTAAGTGTCATGTATTCACGAGCAGTAACTAGTGTATAAGCAATACCTGTCTTGTTTGCTCTGCCTGTTCTACCGATTCTATGAACGTAGGACTCAATATCCTGAGGCAAATCATAGTTTATTACGTGCGTAACATTCTCAACGTCTATCCCTCTTGCTGCAACATCAGTAGCCACTAAGAATTCCAAGTTTCCTTCCTTGAACTTTCTTAGAGTGTTCATTCTTTGGCTTTGATTCATATCGCCGTGCATACCCTCAACATTGTAGCCTCTAGCTTGCATGCTCTCAACCAGCTCATCAACACCTTTTTTAGTCTTACAGAAAATGATTGCCGTTGTCGGCTCATCTACATCTAGAATTCTGCAAAATGACTCAAATCTATTGTTTTGCTTGATTTCAAAATAATATTGATCAACAGTTGAAACTGTCATGGAGCTTTTTACTATGGATACATGCTTTGTATCAGCCTTCATATACTTCTTCGAAAGCCTTCTGATAGGGTCAGGCATTGTTGCAGAGAAAAGCATAGTCTGTCTTTCATCGCTGCAGTTCTTGATGATTTCTTCTATATCTTCTATAAAGCCCATGTTCAGCATTTCATCCGCTTCGTCGAGAACCAAAAACTGCACACCGCTAAGATCCATTACTTTTCTTCTTATTAAGTCGAGCACTCTTCCTGGAGTACCTACAACAATATCAACGCCGCCTCTGATAGCCCTGATCTGTCTATCGATTGGCTGACCACCATATACCGGCAACAGCTTTACTCTTGTATGCTTTGCAATTCTAACAATCTCATCATTAACCTGAATAGCCAATTCTCTTGTTGGCGCAAGTATGATACAGCTGATTTTTCCTTCAGTCTTTTTCATGTTCGTTAAGATTGGCGCTCCAAAGGCTAATGTCTTACCTGTACCCGTTTGTGCCTGACCTATTACGTCATAGCCCTCCAACACCACAGGGATTATTTCAGCTTGTATATGGGAGGGTTCTTCAAACCCCATATCATCGATTGCCTTAAGTACCTTTTCTCCTAAACCTAACTGATTAAATTTCTTTTCTTCCATTGTCATCCTTCTTTCAACTTTTTTAATTATTAGTATTATAACCCATATTTGAAATTAAATAAGCAATAATTTAAATCATGTTATTTAACTCCAACCTTATAGTTTCCATAAACTTTCTTCCATATTTATCAAACCATTTATTTTAAAGGTTACTCCCTCTGCTATAAGCAAACTTCTTTGAACCTCCTGCCCGCCAAAAGCGTATTCAGGAGCCATATTGCCCGCTTTGTTCACTACTCTATGACAGGGAAGCACCCAATTCTCGGGAACAGCCCTCATTGCCCAGCCTACTACTCTGGCACCTTTTGGCATGCCGGCAAGTGCAGCAATCTGTCCGTATGTTGCTACCTTACCGACAGGTATCTGCGAAACGATATCATAGATTTTTACAAAGGTAGAATTCATAACTATTCCTCCACAAAATACTAAACCCTATCCGAAAGATAGAGTCAATAAGAAATAAGTATCAAATTCTCTGTCACTAACATTACTATTATATGGCATTTGCTTTATATAAGCAAATAAATATTAAAAGGAGGATCGAAATCCCCCTTTTAGTTGTGATAGGCACAGAAGATATCACATATGAAACCCTACAGTCATCACCTAACCAACAAATCCATTATCCCCTGCTCTCTACCAGCTTGCAGTAAGAGTTTACCGTCAGAAAGTAATAAATCATGTAAATTAGGGTATATGCGCATATCGTAACTGTCAAAGGTACAAACACGTCTATTCCTATAACCTTTTTCAATATAGATACTGCAACAATGCTATGTGCTATTCCAACAGACAATGGCAGCATAAATACAAACAACATTTGCCTGCTGATAATTGCCTTTATATCCCGTTTTTCAAATCCAATGTTTCGTAAAATATTGTAGCGTTTCTTATCCTCATTTGCTTCAGAAAGCTGTTTGAAAAAAATGATACTGCCTGTAGCAAGTAGAAATACCAATCCCAAGAAGGCTCCAACAAATATCGTCAGCCCCGAGCTCATAAGCTCTGATCTGTAGTTATTATAATACGCTGAAAATGGTTTTGGCCTATTATCTAAATCAACACCTGCACGCTCCAAGGTATCATATAATTCCTCTGTTAGTTCTCCGCTATCCTTAGGGTTATCGATTTTATAAGCCTTTCCCCATACCAGACTACCTTTATTATGCAGTTGTTCATATAAATCATCTTCTACAACTGCTGTATAATCTGCTATTTGCTCATTTAACAAATTCGCTGATCTAAAACTCTTTATATGAAAGTTTTGGAGCTCTCCATCCAACATTATCTCCAATATTTTATCTTTGTATGGCTCCATAAATGCTTTGCTGTAGAAGGTATCAATAAATAGAATATCCTTGTGAAAGTCCAAGTATACCCTATCCTTTATGCCTCTTGCCTCAGCAATTTTATTAAAGTTACTTTCCGATATGATGCTAATTTCCTTATCTCTATACTTTTGTCCAAAGCCAGTATCGGGAAGCTTTGCCTTGACATTTATCATCTCAACGTCTACCGAGCTTTGTATTTTGTGTTCAGGGTATTTGGCAATAACAGCTTCTACATTTTTGTCTAAACCCTCCTTATCGCTTACATATACATAGCTAAAGGGGTACCGCTCAGTCAAGCTTGTTTGAAAATCGTAGTAAAAGCTGGACGTAACACCCATAGCAGTCAAGGTTGTAGCACTTAACACCGCTATGGTGGCTAGGGTTCTTGAATGTCCCTTTAGCCTATACATCAGCTGCGAGGTGCTTATGAGATTTGTGCTTCTATAGTAGCTTCTTTTATTTTTCTTTGCCAGCTTTATCAAATACACTGTCAATGACGAAAATAACAAAAATGTTCCTGCCACTACCAATGCCAGCGTAATAAAAGGTACCAATATATGAAGCTTTTTTACAGTTAAGTAATAATAATAGCCGCCGACCACAAGAACAATGGATAACATGGCTACTATCCAAGATGCGTTTGGTTCCTTCTCCCCTGTACTTTCTGCCTTAAACAAATCAATTAGCTTGAACTTAAATATAATCCCATACCCATGAAGGGAGGTTATAAGAAATAGTATGGAAAACATAATAGAAGTATTTACTAGCGGCTGCAGCAGAATAGCGAATTTAACATTGATGCTATATCCCATTAACTGAAGCAGCAGCATCACAAATAGCTTAGACAAAAGACTTCCAAGTAAAACACCTGTGCCTAATGCCAGCACTCCCATCAGTAAGTTTTCATAAAAAAGCATTCTGCCGATTTCTTTTTTCATAACACCCATAAGAGAATATAATGCAATTTCTCTTTTTCTTCTCTTAATAAAAAAGGAATTTGAATACCAGATAAATATTCCAGCAAACAATGCAATGATGATGGATGAGGTCTTAAAGGTAGCAAAAATACTGCTTTTGGCCTCTTGAAGATTAACAATCTGCTCATTGTATTGTATGGATGTAAAAACATGATATATCATGATACTGAACACCATGGATACAAAGTATATAAAGTAATTATTGAAATTTCTTCTGATGTTTTTAAATGCCATTTTAAATAAGGTCACTATTGTCACCTCCCATGGTCTTTAAAACATCCAGTATCTTTTGGAAAAACTCCTTTCTGGAGCTGCCTCTGTGCAGTTCTGTAAATAGCTGACCATCTTTTATAAATATAATTCTTTTGCAGTAACTGGCTGCAAAAGCATCATGCGTTACCATCATAATGTTTACCCCATTGCTTTGATTCAAGTCACTTAAACATTGCAGAAGTTCCATGGAAGACTTGGAATCCAAGGCTCCAGTCGGTTCATCCGCCAATATCAGCTTAGGCTGATGTATCATCGCTCTAGCAGCAGCAGTTCTTTGCTTTTGGCCTCCGGAAATCTCATAGGGATATTTGTGCATTATTCCTTCTATGCCTAATATCTTACTGACTTCAGTCGCCCTTTCCTCTATCAGCTTTGAATCAGTTTTGGCAAGCGTCAAGGGAAGTATCATATTTTCTTTAACAGTAAGGGTATCTAGAAGGTTGAAATCTTGAAATATAAAACCTAATTTGCTTCTTCTAAAAGTAGCAAGTTTGTTTTCCTTCATTCTAGCAATATCTTCTCCGTCAATCAGTATGCTTCCTGAGGTAGGCTTATCAATGGTGGATATAATGTTCAGAAGTGTGGTTTTACCTGCCCCCGAGGGTCCCATTATACCTACAAATTCACCTTGCTTAATTTCCATATCGATGTCCTGCAGTGCAATATAGTTGTATCCTCTTGATCCATAAATCTTTTTTAGATTTTTTGCAACTAATATATTATCCATAAAAAACCTCCATAGCTTTTATAATATAAAATAGGTTGAAAGCACTACTATAGCCTTCAACCATTATTCTAAATTAGTAAAGCATCCTCTGCCATTTATCAACATAACAAATCTATATACAATGCTTACATTTTTGTCACATTGAAGTAATCTATCAGCCTTGGAAAATGAATTGTCACCCTAGTATACTCATTACATGCAGATTGCACAGATATATCATGCCCCAGCTTCCGAGCCAGTTTGCGTGCCAGATACAAGCCCATACCGGTGGCCTTTTGGTTTTGCCTGCCCGTTTCTCCTGTAAACCCTCTATTAAAAACCCGGTTGATATCTTCTTGTCTTATACCAATTCCATTGTCCTCAATAACAAGCTGCTTTTCATTGTCTTTTATGATTCCTCTTATTGTGATTCTGCCTTCAGCTTTGGTGTATTTTAAAGAGTTTGCCAATATTTGATCTATAATATAAAATAGCCATTTTCTATCGCTTATAATCTCTATATCTGCACAATGAATATCAACGCTTATCTTCTTACTTATAAAGGTATTGGCATGCTTCTTCACAACCCCATTTACAACTTCTTCTAACCCAACTTCGCTAATCATATAATCCTTGGCGAATTCATCCGCTCTCGAGTTATAAAGCACCTGCTCTACTTGAACCTCAATTTTGCCCAGTTCCTCCTTAAGACTTGCAAGTACATCGTCAACAGGCTTTCCAACACCATTTTCTATAATCAAGTAACTGGCTGCTATGGGTGTTTTAATTTCATGAACCCAAGAGGTAATATATTCTAGGTTATCTTTTTTCTCCTCATAAAGCTTTTCAAGCCTGGTATTCTGCTGCTCATAAAGCTTTTGCAGCAGCTCAGCATAAACTCTTTGTTCAAAGCTCTTGCCCTTTGGCAATGCATTTAGCAAATTGTCTTGAGAAGTCTTTACTGCGGCATTTAATTTCTTATAAAAGCTATTTTTCAGGCAATAACCAGCGATCAAATAGACCACTAGCATAATAAAACAAACTGTGTTTATATATATAAGCTCATTTAGAACAAAACTTCTTGGCATATTTAAATAATACACGCTGCTGATAAATACCATTAGCAGCACGTACAAAAGCAAGAACCGCTTTTTATCCCATATATAGCTAATTAAATTCATTATATGATATACCCCTGTCCTCTTTTAGTTTTTATATAATCTTCCAAACCCATATCTGCTAAGTCCTTGCGTAGTCTATTTATATTAACTGTAAGCGTATTATCATCTACAAAGCTTTCATCCTCCCATAACTTGCGCATGATCTCATCACGACTTACTACTTTGCCGTTATTTTTCATTAGCATATACAGTATCTTAAATTCGTTTTTCGTAAGCTCCAGCTTTTGTTTTTGATATAACACACAATTATCCTTTAAATTCAAAACTACCCCTTGATGCTCTAAAACATTGACTTCTACATCAACATAGGAGTAAGTCCTTCGTAGAAGGGCATTCACTTTTGCTAATAATACCTCTAAGGAAAAAGGCTTTTGAACAAAGTCATCCCCACCCATATTTACTGCCATAATAATATCCATATTCGAGTTTCTGGAGGAAATGAATATGATTGGCACCTTTGAAATCTCTCTAATCTTTCCGCACCAATAAAAACCATCAAAGGTCGGTAGATTAATGTCCAACAATACCAAATGGGGCTGATACTCAGCAAAGTCTTCCATAACCTTATTAAAATCGCGCAATACCAAGCCGTCATAGCCCCACTTTTGAATATTTTCTAAAATGATATCCCTGATTTTTAAATCGTCTTCTATAATAAGTACTTTAAACATGGAATCCTCCTTTCCTTGAATCTTCAGATTGCGAGGTATACCCACATAGGAAGATTCGCGGCAGACATCATATTTATAATAGTATCACAAAAAATAATAACCTCCAAACAACTGATTTTGCTGTTTAGAGGCTGCTATTAAGCTTTAGATTATCTTCCTGTAGTACTCCCACGCGCTTTCAACTTCAAAACCGGAATTCTTGTATAGTTTGAAAGCGTTTGAATTTTGGCTCTCAACTTCAATATTGATATTTTCCGCTTTTTGCTCTACCAGTTTGCTTATCATGGAATAGAGCATTTCCTTTCCATAACCTTTTCCTTGGTGCTCAGGCAATACCCCAAGCCCATGAATGGATGTACCTTCATCTCCCTTTGCAGCTACCCCCATAGCTACAAACTCCCCTTCTATTTCTCCAAGAAAGAACTGGCGGTTTTCTGCCTTCAGCATCCCTGTGGCAAGGCTTTTAGCCCCTTCATAACTATCACCAAATGCTGCCATACTTATTTTTATTATGCTTTCCAAATCTGCCAAGGTAGCAGGTTTCAGCTTTAATCTATATTCATACTCTTTGACTTTCATATCCAAAGAGTGATTATACTTTAATAAATATTCTGTAAATTCATATTGAGCTTTTTGTTTTAAGATTGCAGCCTTGCCATGAGTTGCTTTGGCCTCACATAAGAATAGAATCTCATTGACTCCATATTTCTTAAGCTCCTCTTCCGCTCGTTTTACCAGCTCTGTAAAGCAGCCCTTCTTTCTATATTCTGAGATGGTCATTGCCGATACCTCTCCCTCCTTCTTACCAGGGACGAACAAAGTTAAGGCACTAACCAGCTTATTATCGTCATACATCATAAAAACCGTCTTCATTTCCTTGTTCACATTACAAGAAGTGTCAAGCTCCATCATGCCATTTAACCCATCATGGTCATTGCATGCAGATACCAATCTCTTGATTTCACTGATTGTATCACCATTTAGCTTGTTATATTCTTTTATTATCAAATACGATTCCTCCTCAATTTAATTTGCAAACCTGACATTTCTAAATCTGCCAACAGCAATGATTACTCCACAGAGGCAGATTCATTTATGTAGTATTATTTGCTATATATAAATAGTAACACTCCTCATTCAACAAATACAAAGTATCAATTCTTTTTAATATATTTATACCTACATAGCAATTACTAAAACATTTACTATAAAGGAATATAATTCTATATAATGTGCTAATATACCAACTAATTGATTTGACATATAGGTGCATAAATTGCTAAAATTTACATAAAAGTTATAATATTAATCTTATTTAATCTTAATCCAATATATAAAAGGGGGGGTTGACATGGCTATTATTGATAGAGTAAAATTCGATGGCTTTGGCGACAGGGATTGGTTGGTTTACAAATACCCAGAGGAAGCTCTTAGTACAGCTACTAAGCTTATTGTAGGAGAAGGACAAGTTGCTATATTCGTAAAAGGCGGCGAAGCCTTAGACATCTTTTCAGCTGGCACCTATACACTCAGCACAGAAAATATACCATTTATCAACAAGTTAATAAACCTGCCCTATGGCGGAAAAACTCCTTTTAGTGCTGAAATATATTTTATCAACAAAACATCAAAGCTTGATTTGTTTTGGGGAACAAAAGACCCTATTCAAGTAATTGATCCTAAATATAATGTCAAACTAAGAATAAGAGCCTTTGGACAGTTGGGCATAAAGATTGACAACTATAGTATATTCTTGACAGAGCTAGTGGGAACTCTTGGACCTCATCAGATATGTGATTTTTCCAAGGTATTAAGCTACTTTAAAGGCCTCCTTGTAATGAAGCTGAAAACCATTATAGCAGCTGAGATAATCAAAAATAAAATTTCAGCTCTTGAAATCACGGCTTATCTTGATACCCTATCAAAGGATGCTATAGAAAAGATACAGCAGGAATTTATGAGGTTTGGAGTAAAAGTCGTAAATTTCTTTATAGAATCTGTGAATTTCCCAGATGAAGACTTTGAGGCAATCAATGTCATCTTAAAGGATAAGGCTACTTTTGATATCATTGGAGATGATAGATATTCTCAGAAAAGAAGCTTCGATGTATATGAGCAAGCTGCATCAAATCAGGGTGGCGTGGGTGCAACAGCAACGAATATCGGTATTGGTTATTCCATTGCAAACAATATGGGTGGAAGCTTAAACAATACTTTTCCAAAAGAGCAGCCTCCAAAAAATCTAAATGATCAGCCAAAAGGAAAACTATGCAGCTGTGGTCATGAAAATCATTTGGATACAAAGTTCTGTATAAACTGCGGTACCAAGCTCGTCGAAGAAAAGATTGTTTGCGATAGCTGCAATGCCGATAATCCTATTAACGCAAAATTCTGCTCCGGCTGTGGCAATAACCTAGGTGAAAAAACATGTTCTCAATGCAAAGCGCTGAACTCATACACTGCCAAGTTTTGTACAAGCTGTGGCAATAATTTGGGGAGGTAGTTGATATGAGCGATAAGCAAAATAATAATGATTTATCCTTACTGTATTCCTTTGCATTTATACTATACGGTGCATTCATGGTTTGGATTGGAGCTACTTACATAGATTTTGCCAGTATCACAATCCAGACAGTTACTATGTCCTGCACTTTGATATTTATATTCGTGTCAGATTTTGAATTCCTAACAAAGAGATATTTAAGAAGATTACGCTACACCATAGATCCTGCTTTCGATCATGGAATAAAGGCAACCACTGTAATATACAATTTGGTGCTTGCATCCATATTTATATTCTTTAACAGTATGTCAATTACTACATATATTATGATGCTTTCAATATCCACAATTGCATATCTCTTCTTATGTATAGGTATTATTAGCGCATCCCACAAAAAGTCCTTTGAAGAGAATACAATCGCGGAAAGAAAAAATAAATTTTCAAATAATCAACTTACAAAATAAGGAGGAATGTCACTATGTTATGCAAACAATGCGGAGCGCCAATTGATTCCAACGAGAAATTTTGCAAGTATTGTGGGGCAGCAGCAGCAACAGAGGAAAACAATCAATCAACCATTGAGGTAACACCACCACCTGCTCAACCAAGCCAACCTCAAAACACTTACAATCCTAACTTTGCCAACACCAGAAGAGAACCAATAAAGAGCAAAGTAACTGCTGGTATCTTGGCAATATTATTAGGTGGTCTAGGTATACATAAATTTTATCTCGGCAAAACCTTGCAAGGAATTATTTATTTATTATTTTGCTGGATTTACATTCCGGCAATCATTGGTTTAATCGAAGGTATTATTTATTTAACAATGGACGACGAAAAATGGATGCAAAAAGTGGGTTATAGAGATATTAAGTTTTAATTGTTAAATCAATAGAGACTGTACATGGTTTAGTGGAATTACACTAATAATGTACAGTCTCTATTTTTAACCTTTTTCCAAGGGTTTGATTTTCTACATTATGACACGAGAATGCATTTGCATCCAACACCTATATCGTCAAATTCCTAAAGTATTCTACTTAAAAACTCTCTTGTTCTTTCATGAGAGGGGTTGCTAAAAATGTTTTCAGGACTATTAATCTCTACTATCTCGCCATTATCCATAAATACGACCCTATCCGCTACTTCCTTTGCAAAGCCCATCTCGTGGGTTACAACCAGCATAGTCATTCCTTCATCAGCCAAGGACTTCATGACATCAAGCACCTCATATACCAATTCTGGATCCAGGGCTGAGGTGGGCTCATCAAAAAGCATTATTTGAGGCTTCATTGCAAGTGCTCTTGCTATGGCAACTCTTTGCTGCTGTCCTCCTGAAAGTTTGGCCGGATATTGGTCCTTCTTATCTGTTAATCCTACCTTCTCCAATAGTTCAAGAGCATTTTCCGCTGCTTCATCTTTTGAAAGTTTTTTTACCTTCCTAGATGCCAGCATTACATTCTCCATAACTGTCATATGCGGAAAGAGGTTAAACCTTTGAAATACCATGCCTAACTCTGAACAAATTTCAGAAACTCTTTTAGGTGAAAATTTATGAGCATCTCCATTGCCGTTTCTCTCATCTACAAGCTCGTCATTAATATAAACTCTGCCGCTTGTAATCCGCTCCAAATGATTCAACGATCTAAGGAGTGTGCTTTTTCCTGAACCACTAGGCCCTATTATGCATACAACCTCACCTTTTTCTACAGTAAGGTTAATGTTCTTCAGAACCTCTAAATTGTCAAAGCTTTTATATACGTTTTCTATTCTGATCATATTAATCCCCACTTTTTCTAAACCTTATTTCCAATCTAGACTGCAATACTGAAAGAACTGAGCAGAACATAAGGTATATAAATGCCGCCTCCATATAAAGCCATAGAGGCTCATAGGTACGTGCCGTAATCTGCTGTGCCACGTTGAAAAGTTCCGAGAAAGTTACAGCTGCTGCTAAGGAAGTATCCTTAACAAGACTTATAAATGAGTTAGCCATTGGTGGTATAGCTACCTTGATCGCCTGAGGAAGTATGACATACTGCAGTGTTTGGAGCTTTGAAAAGCCCAATGCATGAGCCGCTTCCCACTGACCTTTTGGCACGGATAATATGGCAGCCCTTATGGTTTCTGAACCATATGCGCCTACGCTTAAGGTAAATCCAATTATTGCTGTTACTAAGGCATTTAGAGTTATGCCAATGCTAGGTAGTCCATAGAATATAATGAACAGCTGCACCAATAGAGGCGTTCCTCTTATTATCCATACATAGAATTTTACTATTTTATCTAAAATTCTTATATTTAAAACTCTTATAATTGCTGCGGTAAAGGCCACAATCATTCCTAAAGAGAATGAGATGATGGTAAGAGGTACTGTAAACATCAAGCCTGCCTTTAAAAGAGGGAAGAAGGAGTCTATGAGTATTCCAACTACCCTTACCATTCTATCATCCATAATTAATCACCCTTCTCAATAACTATTTTGAAACGTCTTCACTGAACCATTTTTGTGATATCTTCAAGTAAGTTCCATCAGCCTTCATTTCAGCTAATGCTTTATTAACCGCATCAACCAGCTCTTGGTTGCCTTTATTAAACAAAATCCCGCTCTCATCCTTTGTATCTAGTTCTGCTGCAACCTTAATTGGCGCATCTGGTCTCTGTGTCTTATAGTCTAAAAAGGATAAGCTGTCATTAATAGTAGCATCTATTCTTTTTGATGTCAGAAGGTCTAAAGCTTGATTGAAGCCATCTACTGATACAAGCTCTGCTCCATTTGACTTTGCAATATCTCCAAGGTTGCTTGTAAGTGATTGACCTGATTTCTTACCCTTCAAATCAGCAAAAGTTTTTATATCATTATTTTCAGCCCCAACAATAAGTACTGCCTTTGACACAATGTATGCATCTGAGAAATCATATTTTTCTATTCTGTCAGGTCTTATGGTTACTTGATTTGCTACAGCATCAAATCTCTTTGCATCAAGTCCCGCAAACATACCATCCCATTTTGTTTCTATAAATTCTGCTTTTACACCAAGTCTCTTTGCTATTTCTTCAGCAATTTCAACGTCAAAACCTGTAAGCTTGCCATCTTTGTCGTGAAATGTAAAGGGTGCATAAGTCCCTTCTGTTCCTATCTTAATTACACCCTCTGTCTTAATCTTTTCTAGAAGGTTCTGCTGTATAACTTCAGTTGTTGTCTGCTTTGCTGCACTGCAACCGGTAAACACCAACGCCAGAATTGTTGCGATTGTTATTACCAGTAGAATACTTTTTCTCATTTTTCTTCCTCCATTTTAAAATATCGTTTTATTTTTAGTTCAGATTTCGAATAAACCATTCCTATCTGATTACTATGTTTTTAATTATAAAGGCTGCAACCTACTTTGTCAATAGGTTTTGTATGCTTTGTTCGAATCATATAAATAAAGCCTACAAACAGATCATATGATTCTGTTTGCAGGCTTTATTATAGTTATTTTTAATTTAAGATCAGCTTACCAATTATTAGAATTATACTCATCCATAAGGATATCTTCATAAGACTATCGAATTCTCTGTTTGCATGCTTATATGAAAGTACAATATCTTTTTTAACAGCTTCATGCTCAAAGCCGCCTAAATTTGCATATATAAGATAAAATTTAATGTTAACTGCCAAGATAAGAATAAAGATTAATAGGTTTATAAATCTATCAAGACCGGCTATACTGTGCCAGCTACTGATAGTGAAAGCCAAGTATGCTATAAGTGCCATTGTAGTTATGTTAGAAGCTTTTTTAGCTTTCCTTGCAAGGGCTTTAATTTTCTTCATTCTGGCACTGCCTCCCCTATGTTGAGTTGTATAGGTCAAATCCAACCTCTACATTATTTTGCCATCTACAATCGTTGTCTTAACATCTATATTCTCATCAAAAATTACAATATCAGCTTTCTTACCTACTTTTAGGCTTCCAATTTCCCTATCTAAACCTATTAGCTTTGCTGGATTCATAGTAACTGTACTAATTACTTGCTGTAAAGACAAATCAGTGTTTTCCAAAAGATTCTTTATTGCTTGATTCAAACGTAGGACGCTGCCTGCCAATGTGCCATCTGCCAGCCTTGCGGCACC
>JARBUB010000269.1 GCA_029239905.1 Clostridia bacterium | reverse complement strand
GCAGTGAGCTTAGCGCATTTTTTACCCAAGGCAATGGTTACGGCAGTGGATATTTCGGAGGCGGCCCTAGATTGCTGCAGCAGGAACATAGAAAAACATTGCTTGCAGAGTAGGGTTAAGGCTATGAAAAGCAATTTGTTTGAAGACTTGACAAGGTCAGAGTTAACAAATATTATAGATATGGTTGTCTCTAATCCGCCATATATTCCTACAAGGGATATAGCAGGCTTATCAGTCAATGTCAAAGACTTTGAGCCTATGCTCGCTTTAGACGGAGGCATAGACGGATTGGACTTTTATCGGATTATAATCCATGATGCAGCAATTTACTTAAAAAGCGGGGGCATACTTGCTTTTGAGATAGGATATGATCAAGGGCAGCAAATCAAGGATATTATAAAGGAGAATGGAAATTATTATGATTTAGAGTGTTTCAAGGATTTAGCAGGATTAGATAGATGTATAATTGCACGAAAACAATAGAGATTATAATAAGCAAGGAGTGGTGTTATGTTAGATAAGCTACAGGCTTTAGAAGATAAATTTGAAGATTTGAGCCACATGATAAGCGATCCAGAAATAATAAATGATCAGTCAAGATGGCAAAAGCTCATAAAGGAACATGCAGGTTTAGAGCAAATAGTTGAGAATTTTCGAAGCTACAAGGAAGTAATAAAAGGCATAGAGGAGTCCAAAGCTATGCTAGAAGATGATAATGACAGAGAATTTGAAGAAATGGTCAAAGCGGAGCTTTCGGAGCTTCAAAATAAGAAAGAGACCTTGGAGGCAGAGTTAAAGGTACTTTTGCTGCCTAAGGACCCCAATGATGATAAAAGCGTTATAGTTGAAGTAAGAGGTGCAGCCGGCGGCGAGGAAGCAGCGTTGTTTGCTGGAAGCTTGTTCCGTATGTATACAAGATATGCTGAAAGACAAGGCTGGAAGATTGATATACTTAGTTCAAACGCTACGGATATCGGTGGTTACAAGGAAGTTGTATTTGAAATAGACGGCAAGGGTGCCTACAGCAAGTTAAAATATGAAAGTGGAGCTCACAGAGTGCAGCGTGTACCAGATACAGAGTCCAGCGGACGCGTTCATACATCGACAGCGACAGTGGCAGTACTTCCAGAAGCAGAGGACGTAGAAGTAGATATCAATGCCAATGATTTGAGAATTGACGTTTTCAGATCCGGTGGACACGGCGGACAAAGTGTTAATACCACTGACTCTGCGGTGCGTATAACGCATCTGCCGACTGGAGTAGTGGTAACCTGTCAGGATGAAAAGTCACAGCTTAAGAACAAGGAAAAGGCTATGAAACACCTAAAAACTAAGCTGTTGGAAGCCGAGACAGCAAGACATAATGCAGAGATTGCCAGTGATCGTAAGAGCCAAGTAGGTACTGGAGACAGAAGCGAAAGAATCAGAACCTATAACTTCCCGCAAGGAAGAGTTACAGACCATAGAATAGGTCTTACATTATATCAGCTAGATTCCTTCATGGATGGAGATATAATCGAAATGATTGATGCCCTTAACAACAACGCACAAGCAGAAAAATTAACCAGCGAAGGGCTAGAGTAGTAAAAAGGATAACGGTTTATGCCGTTATCTTTTTTATTTTCAAATATGGTAAAGTTTTCGTGGCGCTGCCCTCCGCGTCCCTCATTCACTCTTCCCTACTTCTATAAATGCATTTGTTGAATATATTTATATGAAAAGAAATATGCACAAGGCATTTTGGAGGTAACAATGTGAGCAGACTTCTTGCGGTTACAATTATTGGTTTTTTAACTGGGATGATAGGCACGGGCTTAGGTGGCTTTCTTACTATGCTACTTAAAAATCCAAGTAAAAGGTTTATGGCAGTACTTTTGGGATTTACTAGCGGAGTAATGCTCTCGGTAGTGTGTTTTGACCTATTGCCTGAAGCCTTCAAGCTAGGAAGTGTATGGATAAGTTTTGTGGGAATGTTTGTTGGCGTGGGTCTGATACTGCTGATTGATGAGTTTATACCTAATGAGTTGTCTATGACAAAGAATGCGAGAAACAGAAGCGAAACAGACTATGGATTTATAAAAAGTGGGATACTGCTTGGAATTGGCATAGCAATACATAATTTCCCCGAAGGCCTAGCTGTCGGGTCAGGCTTTGCAGCAAATAACGCATTAGGTCTGGGGCTCGCAATAGTGATTGCCCTGCACGATGTGCCAGAAGGCGTGGCTATGGCTGCTCCACTCAAAATGGGTGGAATAAACAAATTTAGAGTATTGATTTATACGATACTTGCTGGCATCCCTATGGGCATTGGATCCTTTATAGGGGAGGCAGTGGGTGAAATTTCACCGATATTTATCTGTTTGTGCCTGAGTTTTGCAGCAGGCTCTATGCTTTTTATTACCTGTGGAGAATTAATACCAAAATCCCAAAGCATTTATAAAGGCAGGATATCAACCATAGGAATGATTGTAGGTATTATGGCCGGAATATTTGTTTCTTCAGTATTTTAAAATTCGTAGGAGTCAGATTAGGCATCTTCTTGCTTCTGTAAGAGATGATGTTCTTGTATCAAATAATCACCTTGGTAGAATTTAACTTTATGCACTGGATGGCATAGCTATACAAAGATAAATATATATAAAACAGTCAGCGCTATGTATTAGTAAAATGGACCCTAAGAATTAGAGTCAGTTAATTCAGGTTAGTATACCCCTTTTTATTAACTGTCTGCCCTATAGGGTCCATTTTATCGATACTATTGCTGACTGTTTTTATGTGTGTTATTATTAATTTGGTTTAAATTTAAGTAAAATGCAAAACCTAAGTTATATTTTACAAAGGATTTCAGGAGGAGCAACTTGAAAACCAAAATTTATATGCTAAATGAAAAAAATATAGATCATCAAGCAATCAAAGAGACTGCAAAAATAATAAGAAGCAACGGCACGGTGATTTTTCCTACAGAAACAGTATATGGTTTAGGTGGGAACGCACTGTCGTCTGAGGCTGCAAAAGCAATATTTGCCGCAAAAGGCAGACCCTCTGACAACCCTCTGATCGTGCATATAAGCTGCATAGATATGCTGCTTTATGTAATAGGAGAGCCACTGTCAGATAAGGCCAAGAAACTGATAGACAAGTTTTGGCCAGGGCCCTTGACTCTTATATTCAAAAAATCTTCTGTAGTTCCTTATGAAGTTACAGCGGGGCTGGAAACAGTCGGTGTGCGAATGCCTGATAATGAGATTGCCTTAGAGCTTATTAAACAAAGTAAGCTTCCTATTGCAGCGCCTAGCGCCAATATATCTGGCAAGCCAAGTCCCACAAGGGGGGAGCATGTAATAGCAGATATGGATGGTAGGGTAGATGCAATTCTATGCGGAAGCAGCAGCAGAATAGGACTTGAGTCAACAGTATTAGATTTGTCTGGTGCAGTGCCAACAATTTTAAGACCGGGCGGAGTAACCCTAGAGGAGCTCCAAGCTGTGCTGGGTGAAGTGCATATGGACAAAGGCTTAATAGATCAAACTGCAGTTCCAAAGGCTCCTGGGATGAAATATACCCACTATGCACCGGAAGCTCAGATGATAATCGTAAAAGGGCAGCAGCAACAAATTGTTGATAAAATTCAACAGCTTGCAGCGGAACAAATGGACCAAGGAAAAGTGGTGGGAATACTGGCAACAGAGGAAACCAAGCAGAGCTACATAGATGGCGTAGTAATATCCATGGGAAGCAGAAACAATTTATATACTGCGGCAGCGGCTATTTTTGATGCC
>JARBUB010000268.1 GCA_029239905.1 Clostridia bacterium | reverse complement strand
TATGGAATTAAACAGTTTTTCACTAAGCACGAATGCTTTTTTATCATATACAACCAGGTATACCATCATATCATGCTGAAGAAGAAATTTCCCGATAGATGAAATTGCAATATTTAAAGCTTCATCCTTCGGATATCCGAATATACCGGATGCAATAAGAGGAAAAGCTATAGACTTTAAATTTCTGTCAAGAGCAAGCATCAACGAGTTTAGATAACAATCGGATAATAGCTGCGCTTCATCATTCCTTCCACCTTGCCATACTGGTCCAACTGTATGGATAATATATTTTGCTGGAAGGTCGTAACCTTTTGTCATCACTGCCTTACCAACATTACATTGCCCTATTGCGTCGCATTCTTCTTGAAGCTTATCGATGCCAGCTGCTGAGAAAATAGCTCCGCAAACTCCGCCCCCCATTTTCAGAGCTGAATTTGCCGCATTTACAATAGCATCTACAGGCATTTTTATAATATCATTTCTTACTATTTTAAGTGGCACTCTGCTACTCCTCCTTTTTTCGATTTATGTAAATTGTAGTATTCTATTTATATCTTTCATATTCGATATTTATCATTTTCTGCAATATCAGTATAAATCAAATGATATTTTCCATTAATGTAATTCTACTAAATGGTAAATATACCTTCAACAAAACAAAAAAGCCTGTGATTGCACTTAATCACAGGCTTTCCTATGTAAAATCATATTCATTTTTTTTGGATTGATATCAATAAAGAGTTTGATGTGTTAGTCGAATTTTTAGAAAAACCTCCTGATGCTTTGCTGAGTGGCGGGTGCGTTGCCATACTTACATTTCATTCAAGAGAAGAATAATATGCCGATGGTTGTGCGTTCTGCTAAATTGCGTTAGACAAACAAAGTACGAGGTGTAATTGTCTGCATGTCTTCGGTGAAAGGCAATCAAACTTTTTCTAAGTACCTTTGCGGTGCCTGGCACCATAATTCTGCAGCTGTCATTAGCTACTTTACACCAATTAGCTCCCTATGTTCCAAAAGGACCTGTAGCCATTGCGATGGTTTTCTAAATGAATCGTCCACATTTTCTCGACTTGGAGTGATATATAGATACCAGCTTAGTGCCCTATAAACGCAAGAAAGTTGATCAGATAGGAGAAGTAATCTTTCCAGCTCGTGAATAGGTGCAAACCTTGTCCACGGTTCAATATAATGTGGCCTGAATTCATTTACCATATCTAGCCATTCACTTTCAGAAGCAACAAGGTCGTCTAGGGAGTGCCAGAATACTCTGGTACTGAAGAATGGATGTGTTATGGTTGCATCGCCCCAATCAAAGAAAACTATTTCATCTCCTACTAAATGAATGTTGGCTGAATGAAGATCGCCATGATCAATAGAATAGGGCACAATCCCCTCCATTTCATCACACATCTTTAAAAGCTCAGGCTTAAGAGCCATTACCTTTACAGTTGTTTCTTCATCTAATCCTGTAGCACACATACCAGTCAAATGTTTCTCAATATCATTCTTAAGAATATGTAATCTGCGATCCGGTAATCCCAATGAAATAAGAGTATCTATATAATATATTTCTGTAACCTGTAGATTAGCATATTCATTTATAGCTGTTTTCCAAACATGTTTATCTCTTATTTGGCGCAGAGATCCACCGCCCAATTCCCACATTAAGAGCCAGCCCTCTTTTTCATTTATATCTAAGATATTCACCGTTTTACCTTGATGTATGGTATCCAGGTGCTGACTTAATTTGGATTCATACCTTGATGCTGGTCCAGTACCTTTGAAGTATAGTACACCATTAACGATTGGTACACGTAATATTATACTGAGGTCAGAAACCTTAACTTGTTCTATTGACCCCTTTATAAAGTATTGGTTCCTATTAACTACACTAATTATCCATCTCTCAGCATTATCATACCAGCCCTTACGAAACCATGGTGCACGCTTCTCTAAAATCTCACTTTCATCTATTAGGTTAATTCCTATGGCTTTTATTTCATCCTCATCTATGATTGAATCAACAATATCTTCTTTATCTCCCCATTTAAAACCTGATTTGATATTTTGCTCCCTATGTAATTCCGCTTCATAGAATTCAACCTTGGTATTTTGAGCTTCAACCTTTTTTTCAAGTAGTTTGCGACCTATCCAAACATTTAATTGGAGCTGCTCCCAAACAGCTTGTTGTATCGGACCAACCATATTCTCTCGTTCTGCTCCCCCATTTATATTAGGCAGGGACCATCCAGCTTCTGTCTTTTGCAAAAAAAAATTAGAGTTAGTTTTATGCTTTATTATGAGCCTCGTTTCAATTCTAGTTTGTTCCAATTTGTCAACACTCCTTTCATCTGCAAATTATGGTACAATATAACTTCTAGAATACCTGCATTTTCACTTGCCACTAGTATCAGAGCAGAAGTTAATAAATATTTTCGCATTATTCTTTACATATATTATGCTGCACTTGTTAGAGGTGAAAAATATAATATCAGAAATTACTTATTGCACTTTTTATATAAGATTAAGCCTGTAATTGCATTCAATCACAGGCTTACTATGTACAAAACGATATTGACTTTACTCTCTTTACTATACCTCTACCATTGATTTGCAGTTGACACGCAATCTTTTCTATATGTTAATTGTCTTCACTTTGAATCCTGTACCCACTTATACAGTATCAGGCTATTTTTTAATCCGTTCTACTCTAAATCCAATCTCTTTATTACTATATCTATAACATTGCTTTATCAAATCCTCTTTTGATGTCTCCCCTTTTATATAGGTTTCAAAATCTATTTGATCCCGCTTATCATAATACTTTGCTAAAAGAGCTTCTTCCAGATCTTCTTGAGAAGCTAGTGAATAATCATCCAGTATATGTTTTACATTGAAACCCTCTTTTGCCAATGCTCTTCCCAGTAAAATACATCGATGACATTCTATCGGATTTTGTTTCGCTCCCATCAATGCAATTCTATACCCTTTTTGACAACCAACTCTTATACGTTCTATCCCATTCTTGAAATCTTTATCATATATTACTTTTTCAAAATCTGCGTAGCCTTCCTCCATATACAGACTCTTATCTTCTCTTTGAGCCGCAAACTCTTTACCCATATAAATATATATATATCCATTTTGAGCCAGAGTTTTTGAAATAGTCTCTTTATTAAACTGAACATTATACTTCGAGTATGGCGTTCCTCTAATATCCACTACGCAGTTAATATCATAAGATTTTAGCATATCCAATAGCCTACCTATTGAATAATTTGAATGACCTATAGTAAATATATCCATGTTTCACCATCAATATTTCTTTTTATTAACACTAGATGTTATGGCTATTCAAAAACTGATCACTTATTTATTCCTTATTATTTTGTCATATAATCTACAATTTATGATGAACTTGTTTTTAACAAGACTATGATGCCAGACTAAATATATTAAATAAAATTCTGTTGAATTATACAACAGTTTTAAATCTAACTGTCTAAACACTATGATTTGAATACAATTCAGCGGATTATCCAATAATATCACTTAACCGGAAAACTTGAAGATAAACTGTTGTTTGCTATAGTAAATTGTATCTGCTATCATATAATTTGTACAAAAGTACAAAAATATAATAATAAAAATGAGGGAAGAGAATGAGTCCAGATTACACATTGGATGAGAAAGAGCCCAAACATAAGCGACGTCCTCGATATAAAGGCACTCACCCTAAGACTTTTAAAGAAAAATACAAGGAACTGCAGCCAGAGAAATATGTTGATGATGTGG
>JARBUB010000267.1 GCA_029239905.1 Clostridia bacterium | reverse complement strand
TGAATCTAAATAAGTTAAATTGATCGAAAAAGGCTATTCTAAAGCAAGTGCTTACGAATCAAAACTAGGAGAGGCGGCTATGATAAATAATAATATCAACCTACTTGATCATGAAATCTAAACACTCTTATCTACATCCCGAAATGCTTTGCTGCTGATATGGAATAACATGCAGTTTGTTAGATTTCTTACTTACTGGTATTATATATATGTAGAAGTATATATATAGATAGATTACGAAGGATTAAAATAGATTATGAGAAAATTAGTTATTGGAATATTAGCACACGTAGATGCGGGTAAGACAACATTATCAGAGAGTTTGCTTTATTTGAAGACAACATTATCAGAGAGTTTGCTTTATTTGAGCGGGAAAATTCGGAAATTAGGCAGAGTAGACAATAAAGACGCCTATTTGGATAACTACGAGCTCGAAAGAGCAAGAGGGATTACAATTTTTTCGAAGCAGGCTGTATTTGAAGTGGATGATACACAGTTTACCTTATTAGATACTCCTGGCCATGTAGATTTCTCTACAGAAATGGAGAGAACACTCCAGGTGCTGGATTATGCCATTTTAGTGATAAGTGGAGTAGATGGTGTACAGGGGCATACTAAAACTTTGTGGCGATTGCTTTCTATATATCAGATACCGGTTTTTATATTTATTAATAAAATGGATCAGAATGGTACTGATAAAGGAAATATCATAAGTGAATTAAAGAAACAGTTGAGTGAAGGATGTATTGAATTTGGACAAGGTGAGGCAGAGAACTTTAAAGATCAATTGGCCATGTGTGATGAAATATTAATGGAAGCCTATTTGGAAACAGGACATATCCAAATCCCACAGATCACGGAAGCTATCAGGGGACGTAAGGTATTTCCATGTTTTTTTGGATCAGCTTTAAAATTGGAAGGCATTGAGGCATTTATCCAGGGTATTGTGAAGTATGCCGACATACCTTCTTATGGGTCAGAATTTGGTGCAAAAGTATTCAAAATTGGCAGGGATGAACAAGGAAACCGCCTTACCTATATGAAGGTCACTGGGGGAAGACTTAAGGTAAAAGATGCTTTTAATAATGGAGTTTGGGAAGAAAAGGTGAATCAGATTCGAATCTATTCAGGACAGAAATTCGAAGCTGTGAATGAGATTGAGGCAGGCTCTGTGTGCGCAGTAACAGGTCTTAGTCAAACAAAGCCGGGAGAAGGTTTTGGGAGAGAAGAAGCTTCAAATATACCCGTATTGGAGCCTGTATTGACCTACCAGATTTTACTTCCAGAAGGCTGTGACCCAAGAGTGATGGTTCCTAAGCTGCGTCTGATTGAGGAGGAGGATCCGGAACTCCATATTGTCTGGGATGAGCAGCTTAAGGAAATCCAGGTACAAATTATGGGCGAGGTGCAAACCGAAGTTCTGCAAAGCCTCATACAAAGCCGTTTTGGCATAGAGGTGTCTTTTGATTCAGGCAAGATTGTTTATAAAGAGACGATTGCAAATGTCGTAGAGGGGGTAGGGCACTTTGAACCCTTACGACATTATGCGGAGGTCCACTTGTTAATGGAACCGGGGGAGCGGGGAAGTGGTCTGCAGTTTGAGGTAGAATGCAGTGAAGATCTGTTAGGCAAAAGCTGGCAAAGACTTATTTTATCCCATTTGGAGGAAAAGCTTCATAAAGGGGTTCTCATAGGGTCAGCGATTACAGATATGAAGATTACTTTAGTGTCAGGCAGAGCACATAATAAACATACCCAAGGCGGCGACTTTAGAGAGGCTACCTATCGTGCAGTACGTCAGGGGTTAAAGGAAGCAGAATCAATATTACTAGAGCCGTATTATTCCTTTCATCTTGAGCTGCCTGAAAAAATGGTGGGCCGCGCTATGACCGACATCGAAAAAATGCAAGGGACGTGTGAGGTTTCTCACATAGAAGATGAAATTGCAGTTCTTACAGGGATAGCCCCTGTTGCTACCATGAGAAATTATCAGAAAGATGTGATGGCCTATACCAAAGGTCAAGGAAGGCTCTTTTGCAGTCTAAAGGGGTATGAACCCTGTCATAATACTGAAGAAATTATAGCGATGGTGGGATACGATTCTGAAAGGGACATAGCAAATCCAACGGAGTCTGTATTTTGTGCAAATGGCTCTGGTTTTTTGGTTAACTGGGATGAGGTAAAGGATTATATGCATGTTGAAAGCTGTTTTCAAAAGAAGGATGACTTATTGGAAGCGGCAACTGGAAATTATGCTTCTTATACGGAGGAGAAGTGGATTGATTCTGAGGAAGTTGATAAGATACTGAATCAAACCTATTATGCCAATCAAGGGAAGAAAACTGTTTGGCAAAAACAAAGAACAGCTTCCGAAAGCTATTATAAATCGACTGATTATAGAAACGAGCCTAGAGATAGCAAAGAAGAGTATCTTCTTGTAGATGGCTATAATATCATCCATACATGGCCAGAACTGAAAGAACTTGCTGATGGAAATATGGAGGGTGCTAGAATAAAATTGCTTGATTCTCTTAGTAATTATCAGGGTATTCAAAAATGCAGCATTATCGTTGTGTTTGATGCTTACCGTGTTCAGGGGCATCTTGAGGAAGTCATCGACTACTATAACATCCATGTAGTATATACCAAGGAGGCACAAACGGCGGACCAGTATATTGAAAGATTTGCCCATGACAATCAAAAAAAATACAATATAACTGTTGCAACCTCAGACGGTCTACAGCAGATTATTACAAGGGGAGCAGGATGTTACTTATTATCCGCCAGAGAGCTGAAGGAAGAAATTGAAAGAGCGAATGAAAGAGTCATTCAGGAATTTCAGAAAAATCAAACATTGGATTTTAACTATCTGAAGGATGCATTATCAACTGGAACCAAACAGCAGATGGATGAACTCTTTCAAGAAGAAAAAGATAAGTAGGTGTCAGGCTGAAATGGCTGCATCACTGAGGCTCTCCAAGCTCCAGCCTTAGTGGTTGGGGAATAGTAAGAACATGTTGTATAGGTATGAGGTGTTGATAACCGAATAACCTGTATAGCTGGCACAGATACAATAAAAAGCAGATAGCGGTTTATGAAAAATATAGCCAGCTATCTGCTTTTGTTTTACTTATTCCGAAGCTATAACTACAGTAAGGGCATTGCTGCTAGCAGATAGGTTGCCTGCTGTATCATAGGCTTTTATGTAGTATGTATCAGAGCCGAGGCTGAAGGGGCTTTTCACGATGCGTGAAGTGCCGGATGCGGTGGCAATCACAATACCATTGCAGTATATTTGATACCCCGTAATCTTGGAATTGTCTGTGGAAGCGATCCACTCAAGAGAAACTGAAGCTCCCTTGATGGTTGTTATTTTTAACTCTTTCGGAGCTGTAGGTGCTAGTGAATCCTTCGTGGTAGTTACAATAAGCGGTGTACTGTTAATGGATAAGTTCCCTGAAATATCTGAGGCTCTCACATTATATGTGTAGCTTTTGCCTGGAGTTAAATTTTTGTTAGTATAGCTGGCTTTGCTTGTGGTACCTACTTTAACCCCATTGCGAAGGATATCATATCCCCTGACATTGACATTGTCTGAAGATGGTGTCCATATCAAATTCACTTCAGTCACGGAAACGGAAGAGGCCTTGAGCCCACTTGGGGTTGAGGGTGCGGTTTTGTCAGCCGGTGTATTGACTGATATGCTGATGCTTTGTGCTGAGTAATTTCCAGCCTTATCATGCGCTTTTACGTAAAATATGTAAGCAGCGCTAGGGGATAGTTTTTTGTATTCATAGACAGTTGCAGATGTCGAAGCAACTTTCTTGCCGTTGCAGTATATTTCATAGCTTTTGATTCCAACATTGTCTGATGCAGGCTTCCAAGTGAGCACTGCAGAGGTAAAGGTCACGTGAGTTGATGTCAGATCTTTGGGGACTGTAGGAGCTTGAGTATCGGGTACAGTGAAGATCTCGGCCGCTTTGCTATACCCATATTCAGCTGTGATGGTTTGGAATAGTATGGGAAACGAAACAAGCAAAATGATCCCACACCTGGTAATGCGCTTATTTATTTTCATAACATCCCTCCTATATGTTTTGCACTTTGTGCAAAACATATAGATGAGGTTCTTACTTAGATTAGGTGGTGACCATATGAAA
>JARBUB010000038.1 GCA_029239905.1 Clostridia bacterium | reverse complement strand
AAACCCAGATAAGAGGGCAAAGCAGTACCCTCACGAATTCAGCGGTGGTATGAGGCAAAGAGTAATGATTGCCATAGCCCTTGCCTGTAACCCAAAGGTACTTATTGCGGATGAACCTACTACTGCCCTTGATGTTACAATACAGGCTCAAATACTGGACCTCATGAAAGAGCTTAAAAAGCAGATAGATACTTCTATTATACTGATTACCCACGACTTAGGCGTTGTGGCGGGCATGGCTGAAAGGTTAATGGTTATGTATGCAGGCAAGATTGTAGAAACAGGATATCTAGAGGATATATTTGATAATCCAAAACACCCTTATACTTGGGGTTTGCTGAAATCCATACCGAAGCTTAATACAACAAAAAAAGAAGAGCTAATACCAATAAGCGGAACACCTCCAGATTTATTTGCGCCTCCGAAGGGCTGTGGGTTTGCTGCAAGATGCATGTATTCAATGAAAATATGTTATATGCTTCAGCCGGATATGAAAGAGTGCGGTCAAGGACATCAAGCGGCATGCTGGTTATTGCATGAGTACTCTCTCGAAAAGGGGAGAGCTGAAGGTATAGGGAGGTAGCTTAAAAATGCGTAGCTTATATACAGAATCACCTTTTGAAATCAATCATTTGGGACATACGGTTTTTGATGGCTGTGATGTAGTAGACCTTGCACAGGAATATGGCACACCACTTTATGTCGTAAGTGAGAGTGAAATTCGTAATAGATGCAGCAGTATAAGAACAAATTTTACCGACAAATATGCTGATACGCTGGCCCTGTATGCAAGTAAGGCGATGAGTAATGTAGCTCTTTATAAGATAATAGCAGAAGAAGGCATGGGTATTGATGTAGTGTCTGGCGGGGAACTTTACACTGCCATCAAAGCTGATTTCCCAATGGGTAAAATATATTTTCACGGAAACAACAAAACACAAAGTGAAATAAAGCTAGGGATAGATAATAATATAGGCTGCTTTGTCATAGACAATGAATATGAAATGGGGATGATCCAAGGCCTAGCCGCTCTTAGTAATAAGAAGGTAAAAGCCCTGCTTCGCATTACACCTGGAGTATCAGGACATACCCACGAGTATATTTCTACAGGTCAAATTGATTCAAAGTTTGGGTTTTCTATTCATGGAGACGTTGCTTTGAATGCAGTAAAAAAGGTTCTGGAGTGCCCTAATATTCATTTTGCAGGAGTTCATTGTCATATTGGTTCACAGATTTATCGTATTGAAGCATATAGAGAAGCGGTTAAGGTTATGATTGCACTGGCACTGCAGATAAAGAATAAATTGGGTGTTGAAATCGAAGAGTTAAATATGGGAGGCGGCTTTGGAGTCTTTGATCATGACGGGAATAGACATGTTGATATAGTAAATTTCACTGAAACAATAATGACAGCAATAGAAGAACAATGCAAGCATACTGGCATCAAAAGACCGAGGGTTCTCATTGAGCCAGGGCGCTGGATTGTAGCAGAAGCAGGAATAACACTCTATACCGTAGGGGCAATAAAGGAGATAAAAGGAATTCGCAAATATGTAAGTGTTGACGGCGGCATGACGGATAACCCAAGGCATGCTCTGTACAAAGCAGTATATAGAGCAGTTGTAGCAAATAAAGCAAGGGAATCTAACGAAGAAATAGTGACTATCGCCGGGAAGTGTTGTGAATCAGGAGATGTGCTAATCCGGAATTTGAAGGCTCCGATTATGGAATCTGGTGACATTCTTACTGTATTCGGAACCGGTGCCTACAACTACTCTATGTCAAGTAATTATAATAGAATGACAAGACCGGCATTGATTATGGTAAATAAGGGAGAATCTAGAGTAATCGTCAGAAGAGAAACCTACGAAGATTTATTAAGGTGTGAACTGCTTTAATTAAATGGAGGTATACAAATGGATCTGGCTATAAACAATGCTTTGATAATTGATCCTGGCAATAAGATTCATTCAAAATTGAATATAGGAATTAACAAAGGTAAAATAGTGGAAATAACACAAAAAGAGCTTTCGGCAGATGAGGTTATTGATGGGTCGGGTATGACAGCGACACCGGGATTTATAGATGCACATATGCATGAAGGGGATTATTATGAAGCATCAGACTGCTTTGATATAGGAATATTTGAATCCATGCTGAAAATGGGTGTAACAACAGCAATAGGAGGAAATTGTGGCTCAGGTCCTGAAAATCCCATTCAATACTTGGATGCAGCAGATAGGTTAGGGCTGCCGATTAATCTAGCATTGCTTGTACCCCATGATACACTGCGGAGAAAAATAAAGGCAGCTGACAAATACATGACTGTAAGTACCTCGGATATTTGTACCATGAGGGATCTTGCAGAGAACTGGCTTAACTGCGGCTGCATAGGAATATCCTTCGGGATAAGGTATATACCTGGTATTGATAGCCGCGAACTTCATAATGTATCTGAAGCGGCGCGGAAAAGCGGGAAAATAATCGCAGCACATATCAGAGATGATGCTTCAAGGGTTATACCTTCCATAGCTGAAATCATAGAGGTTGCAGCTAAGCATGAAATACCTGCACAGGTTTCTCACATAGGAAGCATGGGTGGATATGGTCAGATGGATGAAGCATTGGCCTTTATTGATTATCACAGAGCAAATGGACTTGATATATATGCAGATTGTTATCCCTATGCTGCTTTCAGTACCTGCATAGGAGAGACTACGTATGATGACGGATTCTTAGAGCGCTATAATACGACCTTTGCGAATATAGAAATTGCAGATGGACCATACAAGGGTAAAAGGTGTACAGCTGAACTATTTAAAATGCTTCGAGCTGAAGCCCCTGATACGATTACAATAGGACATGTAATGAAGGAGTCAGAAATTGAGAAAGCGCTAATTCACCCCGGGGTACTAATTGGAAGTGATGGATTCATGCATGGGGCAGAAGGACACCCCCGTGCTGCGGGTACATTCCCCAAGGTTATTTCTGAATATGTGAGGAAAAGAAAGCTTCTGAGTCTTAATGATGCCATCAGTAAGATGACCTGGCAGACTGCGGAACGCTTTGGTATCAATAGAGGAAAGCTGAGTGTTGGCTATGCAGCAGATATAACAATATTCAACGATGAAGAGATAGAAGATCGCGCTACGTTTGCAAATCCGACACTTGCACCTAAGGGTATTACATACGTGGTGCTAAATGGCAGCATAGCCGTAAAACACGGAGAAATCATAAACCATAAGCTGGGCAGGTCTATCCGGAAATGACATTTATAGCTCGACAACCTTGCCGCTTTTGAAATCAAGATACTTTTTCTGGGCATCTTTAAATGCTACCAAAATTGCCTTTTGAGAGGAACCTAGGTAACGCTTAACAATACGGTCTTTGATGACTTCATAATCCATTGCAATATTTTCACCAATTAAAATATCTTTTAATATTTTGTTTGTAAGGGAAATGATAGCGTTACATTCTACATCGACTATGTTGCCGCTTTCATTTTCCACAATGAAACCGATGAAAAATTGCCCATATACCTGGGTAATAGGGTTGCTTAATTGGGATTTGGAATTCCCTACGATATATAATGAATTTTCAGGGTAAGTCATATTAATCCTCCTCAACAAATAAAGATTTGATATAAACACTATACAATAAAATAACATAAAATAGTAGTATATGTTTTGCACTATTCCCCTTACGTTTAATCAGAATGTGCAAGGCATTTCCCTTATTAACACAGTAGAAAAATATTAAAGGGGGAGTACCTGGATGATTGAAAAAATTATTAATACTACGCTTATGACCATGGAAGGAGATTTCTCTATCATAGTTAAGGATTTGAATAGAGATATCTTATTGTTTGAGAAGGATGCAGAAAGACAGATTCCTTCAGCTAGCACAATCAAGATACTGATTATGGTTGAAGCCTATAGACGCTATATAAATGGCAAATTAGATTTGAATGAAAAAATAAGTATATATAATGCAGAAAAGGTAGAGTTCAGCCTAATTTCAGAGATGAATACCAACCATTATACCGTAAAGGACCTGATAATATTAATGATGACCATCAGTGATAACACGGCCACTAATGTGCTCATAGGGTTGCTAGGAATGGATGATATCAACAATCTGGGAAGAGAATTAGGACTGAGGGGGACAAATCTTCAAAGAAAAATGATGGATTTTGAAGCTGCGATGAAAGGCAGGCAAAACCTTACGATACCAAGTGATTTAGTGAAGCTGATGGAAAAGCTTTATAGAAATGAGATTCTGACGCCAACAGCATGTCAAGAAATGCTGAAGATTATGAGTACTACCGTAAGCAAAGACTTTATAATAAGAGACCTTCCTGTAGACATAAAATGTGCTCATAAGCCGGGCGAACTTGATTGTATTAACCATGATATAGGTATCATCTATACTCCGAGCTGCGATTACATTCTTGGGATATTTGCTACTAATCTTAAGGACAATATCCAAGGTAGAAATTATATAGCACAGCTATCAAAAGAACTATTTGACCATATGGTTAAGTTAGGGGGCTTGAAATGAAAATTACACATGTAGAAACTATGGGGCTGATAACACCTCTCAAAAAGCCGTTTAAGACGGCATTGAGGCAAACCAGTGTATCAGAAAGTATAATAGTAAAGATTTATACCGATGACGGGCAGGTGGGTTTTGGCAGTGCCCCTCCTACAGCAGTAATAACCGGTGATACAATGGATTCCATTAAGAGTGCCATCGTGGATTTCATCAGTCCTGCAATTATTGGAATGGATATTGAGGAGTTTGAACCGATTATGGAGAGGCTTCATCGTTCCATTCATAGAAATAGCAGCGCAAAAGCCGCTATGGATATGGCTTTATATGATTTATATGGAAAGCATTTTAAGATACCGTTATACAAGCTTTTTGGTGGAGCGCGGAAGGAACTTGAATCAGATATTACAGTAAGCGTAAATTCGCCAGAAGAAATGGCTTGGGATGCAAAGGCGTATATAAATAGAGGCTATACGACACTCAAAACAAAAGTGGGGCTGGATAGTCAACTTGATATTATGAGGGTGAAAATGATCAGGGAAGCTGTGGGAAAAGATATTAAGCTTCGTCTAGATGCAAATCAAGGTTGGATTGCAAAGGAAGCTGTAAGAACCATAAGAACCCTAGAAGATATGGGGATGAATATTGAAATAGTAGAGCAGCCGGTAAAAGCTCATGACTTAGAAGGTTTGAAGTATGTAACAGATCATGTGGATACCCCTATAATGGCGGATGAATCCTTGTTCTCTCCCACGGATGCATTTAATATATTAAAGCATAGGGCAGCTGATATTCTTAATATAAAGCTTATGAAATGCGGTGGCTTGCATAATGCTCTTAAGATAAATGCTATGGCGGAAAGCTGCGGTGTGGAGTGTATGCTGGGCAGTATGATTGAAAGCAAGATAGGCATAACTGCAGCAGCGCACCTTGCCTGTGGAAAGCTTAATTTTACAAGAGTTGATCTTGATGCAGTAGATTTGATGGCTGAAGACCCAATAGACGGTGGAGTAATAGTAACAGGCAGCAGACATGCAATACCTGAAAGCTATGGACTAGGCATAAATGGATTAAAGTAAAGGAGTGAAAAATCTTTGGAAAGAGCTGTTGTACTTAAAAATGTTTCATCAGTAAAGCTTACACCTGATTTCGACAGTGAATTAGCCGATGAATTGCTTCATGGAATGGTAGTGGAGATCGTTGATAAGGGAGATTATCCCTGGTATAAGATTAGAACTCAATATGGTTATTATGGATATGTAAATACAATAGATTTGGTTATTGATGATAATCAGGCTTCTAATTGGCAAAATGAAAATTATGTCATAGTTCGATTGATAGTGGATGTTATGGCTGAAGCAAAGTATGGAAGCAGAGTGGCTGCGACTCTAACAAGGGGCTGTCTGGTAAAGTATACTGGAGTTTTTGATAACAAGTGGGAAAAGATAGGTCTTGCAGATGGGAGCTTTGGCTGGATAAGGACAGGATTTGCCAATTGCATAGAAAAACTTTCTATAAAGGCAGACGAGCAAAAGCTTCGAGAAAGAATCGTAAAGACAGCTTTGGATTATATGGATACTCAATACAGATGGGGTGGTAAAAGTCACTTTGGCATTGATTGCTCAGGACTATCCTCTATGGCATATATGATGAACGGATTACTAATCCCAAGAGATGGAGATCAGCAGCAGGAATATCTGAAGTCAATTAATCGAGAAGAAGCAAAACCGGGAGATTTGGTATTCTTTCCAGGTCACGTAGCGGTATATATTGGTAAAGGTCAATATGTTCACTCAACAGGCAGAGAGGGCTATACCCTAATAAACAGCTTTAACAAAGGGCATGAAGATTATAGAGAGGATCTTGATAATATATATACTGGAACCGGAACAATATTTGGAATGGAGGTTTAGGAATGAAAAAGATTTACGTATCCGTCGATTTAGAGGGTATTGGCGGTGTTGTCAGTACAGAACAGGTAGGAATCCTTGAGAACGGATTTTACAGTGAAGCAAGAAGACTTATGGCCGGTGAAGCCAATGCAATCATAGAAGGCATAAACCTAGGCGGTGGTCTGGCAGTAATAGGAGATTCCCACGGAAATATGCTGAACATTCCAATAGAACTTTTAAAAGGAGACTTCCTGCTGTGCTGCGGAAGTGACAAAGAGCTTTCCATGATGGGTGGAATGGATGAAAGCTATGATGGAGCAATGTTTCTAGGCTATCATGCCAGATTTGGTACACCGAGAGCAATCATGGATCACACCTACAGTCCGTCGACCTTGAGAGAACTGAAAATTAACGGAAAACCTGTTGGTGAGACTGAGATAAATGCTGAAGTTGCAGGCTATTTCAACGTACCTGTACTACTGGCAACCGGAGATGATGTTACCATGGAGCAGCTTAGAAAGTCTTTTCCAAATATTGAACTGGTAGCTGTTAAGAAAAGCTTAGGAAGATATTCAGCTCTTTGTGAACCTGTAGAAAAAGTAAGGGCAAAAATCAGAGATGCTGCAAGGAAGGTTACAGAGAATATTGAAGGCTATGGTTATATATATAAGTCAAAGCTGCCGATATTTATGGAATTTGAATGGAACACTGCTATTATGGCTGAAGTATGTACATATGTGCCTGGAGTTGTACGGAGCGGAGATAGGTCAACTGCGTACCAGTGCGATGACTATATTCAAGCGTTTAAGCTCTTTACGGCATTAAGGAGAATTGCCAGTACAGTGACCGATGCAAACTATCTGTAGATTTATTTTCTAAATATATGTACTGCTTAATTGAATACATAAAATTATTTTGTTACCAAAGGCTGCAGGCCTTAATATAAATAAGGGGGAAAAGTTAATGAAAAAAAGGACATTCACGATTTGTCTGGCTTTGCTCTTAGTTCTTAGTGTTATGTTGTCGGCATGTACTTCAAAGGTCCCAACTCAAGGAGACGCTGTACCAGCACCACCGACAGAAAAAACTATGAGGTTGACTATTGACTCTGAACCGCCGAATATCGATCCTCAGATTGGTACTGACTTGTACTCAATAATGATAGGTGGTCATGTACTTGAAGGCTTGGTTCGTGTATATGACGGGAAAGTAATACCCGGTATAGCTGAAAAGTGGGATATATCTGCTGATGGGCTTACATACACCTTCCACCTTAGAGATTCAAAATGGAGTGACGGAGTTCCAGTCAATGCAAAGGACTTCTACTACTCCATCATAAGACTTCTTGATCCAAAGACAGCTGCAGGTTATGCAGAAGTAATGGGCTTCTACATAAAGAATGCAGAGAAATTCTACAAAGGTGAAATAACTGATAAAGCTCAAGTAGGTGTTAAAGTTATTGATGAAAAGACCTTGGAAATTACATTGGAAAATCCAACAGGTTACTTCTTGAGACTGCTTGGCTTTATGTGCTTCCTGCCAGCTAGAGAAGACTTGGTAACTAAATTTGGAGAAGCTTATGCATCAGAACCTGACAAAATGGTATTTAACGGACCATATGTTGTCAAGGAATGGAAGCATGAAGAGGCAGTTGTTCTTGCAAAGAACCCTAATTTCTGGGATAAAGACAAAGTAAATATGGATATCATTGATCTTCCAATTGTCACAGAAGCAACAACAGCGATGAATATGTATGAAACAGGAGAAGTCCTTTCGGCTGCGATACCAGAGGAAATGCTGGATCAATATATTCAAAATGGTACAGCAAAGATGATGCCAAATGGCGGACTTTTCTGGCTGCAATTCAACTACAGCAGTAAGGATTATGGTAAGATACTTGGAAATGTAAACTTCAGAAAAGCAATATCCTATGCCATAGACAGAGAGGCTCTTGTAAAGGCAGTAGTAAAGAGGGGAACACCCGCATCAAGATATGTTCCTGACAATATTATGGGTCTAAACGGTAAGTTTGCTGCAGAGAATCCAATGGATGCATTGACAGTAAAAGCTGACCCAGCAAAGGCTAAAGAATATTTTAACCTGGCTCTAAAAGACCTTAATCTTACTGCTGATAAATTCCCTACACTTAAGCTTTTAGGTGCAGATTCTTCATCAGCAAGAAAATTCTGTGAAGCAGTACAAGATATGCTGCTTACTAACCTTGATTTAAAGATTGAACTTGTTAACGTTCCTTCAAAACAAAGACTTCAGCTTGTTAGTGAAAGAGGATATGAAATGGTATATGCCAACTGGTTCCCAGATTATGATGATCCAATGACTTATTTGGATATTTGGGTAACTGGCGGTGGCTTCAACCGTTCTGACTACTCTAATCCTGCATTTGATACACTTATAAAAGAAGCAAAAGCAGCAACAGATGAGAAAGTAAGGCAGCAAAAAATGCTGGAGGCAGAAAAGATACTTATTGAAGATATGACAGTAGTGCCAACACATTGGGGAGCAAACGCATATGTGCAATCAGATAAGCTTGTTAATTATGTTCGTTCCATGGTAGGGGCAGATCCAGATCTTACTTATGTTGACGTAAAATAATAAAACATTAAAGGTGCAGTCTTATGGGACTGCACCTTTAATGTTTTTTGCTTTATTCTAAGAAAAAATGCATTTCAATCCTATAGTAGAACTATGATATAATTATTAGAGAATTATGAATAATATTTCAACATGTTAATAGTTATAGGAGTTGTTTCTTTGAAAAGTAGAATAAAAAAGATGCTGATGGTAGGCTTATTTACCGCCTTTATGGGACAAGTTAATTTTTATCCCTTTAGAACAGATTTTAGAATTACAGTAGGGGTCGTAATGTTTACCTTTCTGCTGCTGTACTTCCATTCAGTTCCAATTGTTGCTACATCTATTATCACTGGAATCTCAGTTCTACTTATGAGAGTCGGGATAGATGTGTTTGCCAATGCTATAAGTGTTGATGCCGCTTTTTATAAACATATACCTGCACTCCTATATTACATTTCATATGGTATTATTATTGATAGAGCGGGCTTTAGAAGTTTGTTTGAAAAGCCTATTTATTTCATTGTAGCACTGACTACAGCGGATATAATGTCAAATTTCTTAGAGCTAATAGTCAGGAATCAATCAAATATCAAATCTTTTGATGAAATCTTCTCCACAATCATGCTGACAGCTATGATAAGAAGCAGCCTTGTATTAGCTCTATTTTGGATAATAAAATATTATAGCCTTTTTATTACAAAAGAGGAGCACCAAAAGCGGTATAAGGAGCTGTTGCTTCTAACTGCTAAGTTAAAGTCAGAGGTTTTCTTTCTAAAAAAGTCAATGCAGGATATTGAGGGTGCGATGGTTAAAAGTTATTCGATATATAATACTCTTAAGGAAAGTGACCCTATTAGCAAAGAGGAGCTTGAAGGCTTAATGGCAGATAGTCTGAATTTATCAATAGATATACATGAGATCAAGAAGGATTATAATAGAATCGTAATAAGTATGGAAAAGCTTATGCCTGCAAGTGATCTATATAAAACTATGAAGATGAGTGAAATTTTTGAGACAATCAACGATATATTTACTAGATATCTTGAGGTAATAAATAAGGATGTAAGTCTTAGTTTTGAAATAGGAACGGAATTTAAGACTAGTGAGTATTTCATAATTATATCAATACTTAATAATATGATACAAAACTCAATTGAGGCATGTTATAGAAGTGATTCATATGTAAAAGTCATGTGCTTTATGCAAGCAAATATTGTTGTTTTCAACATAGAGGACAATGGAAAGGGTATAAAAGAAAAAGATAGCGAGCTAATATTTGAACCAGGTTTTACCACAAAATTCAACCCTGAGACTGGTCAAATATCTACAGGACTTGGATTAACACATATCAAGATGCTTCTGGAATATTTGAATGGGAACGTGAGTCTAGACAATAATACTGAAGGTATTACTAGGTTTAGATTGGAGTTGCCGATTGATATAATAATTTGCGAGGGGGATGACTAAAACAATGGCAATGTCTAGTTTTCTTGTAATTGATGACGATGTAACTGTTAGAAGTGTACTTACGAAAATAATTGAACAATACAATCTTGGAGAGGTACATGCAGAAGCCGATAATGGCATTTTGGGAGAAGAACTGATACTAAGATATAAACCTGATATTGTGATGATAGATTTATTGCTTCCTCAACAAGATGGTATCTCAATAATAAAGAATATCAAGTCGTCTAGCGTAAAGTGCATGTTTATTATGCTTTCACAGGTAAGCGATAAGGATATGATAGCAAAAGCATATGAATATGGGATAGAGTTTTTCATTAGTAAGCCTATCAATGTTATTGAAGTTGTGAATGTGGTGAAAAAAGTCAACGAATACCTTTCAATGAAAAAAATCTTTGAGGCGATCGAATCTACGGCTATGACTCTTGGAAGAAATAATTCAGATGTTAAGGTAAAGAAGCTTGGAGATGCAAGACGGATAATGAATCAGTTAATGTCTGACCTTGGTGTCTTAGGTGATTTAGGGAGTCGGGATATAATTAATATTTGCACTCTGTTGTATGAGGACTCAAATTTAGGAGAAGCATTGGAGGAGACACAACTCAGTGAGCTATTGAAGCTGCTTCAAAGTAAGTACTCTTCTGAGGGCAAAGGTTCCACCAACGATTTTAAGGCTATAGAGATGCGAATGAGAAGGACAGTAAGCAAGGCTATGAAGAATATTGCAGCCATGGGGATAGAAGACTTTAGCAACGATAAGTTCGCAGTTTACAGTTCTACACTATTTGATTATACCGATGTAAAGATGGAAATGGACTATTTACGGGGTAAAACAAAATATGGAGGCAAAGTGAACATAAAGTCTTTTATTAAAAGATTATTGGTAATGGCGCAACAAGTTGCATGAAAACACAACAAGTAAATCAGTTTTCTCAATTTTCTAAACAGTGCGTGTATATTTACGTTCTTTTCTGTTACTATTTGTTATCATAAATATAGAATTATATTAACAAATTGAAGGAGGGGATCTCATGAAAAAATATATAGTACTAGCTTTGGCAATGGTGCTCGTTTTATCTGTAGCACTGACTGGATGTGCAGCTGCAAATACGAATCTTATATTGGCAACTGGAGGAACATCAGGTACTTATTATCCTTTTGGAGGCGCTATGGCGCAAATATTCAACACAAAAATCGAGGGCATGAATGTAACAGCTCAAGCAACTGGTGCTTCTGTTGAAAACCTTAAGCTAATAGGTAAGAAGGAAGCTGAACTTGCTATAGTTCAGAATGACATGACCGACTATGCTTATAATGGCTTAGAAAGCTTTAAAGATGGCAAAATCGAAAATGTTAGAGCCGTTGCTACACTTTACCCAGAGGTAATACAGATTGTTGCGACAAAAGAAAGTGGAATAAAGACTTTTGCAGACATCAAAGGCAAGAAATTCTCTGTAGGCGCTCCAGGTAGCGGTGTTGAAGCAAATGCAAGACAGTTATTGGACGTTATGGGTATGACTTATAACGATTTCACGGCTAACTATCTATCATTTTCTGAATCAGCAGATTCATTTAAAGACAAGCATATTGATGGATTCTTGTTTACATCAGGTATACCTAATGCAGCAATACAGGATATTTCCACAACAAGCGATCTTCAATTCGTATCAGTTCCTGACGATATTATAGCGTCTCTTACAGCGAAGTATCCTTTCTTTACAGCATACACAATACCTGCAGGCACATACAAAGGACAAGATGCAGAAGTAAAGACTATTGCTGTAAAGGCAACTCTAGTAGTTGGTTCAGATGTATCTGAAAAAGTTGTATATAACTTGACAAAGGCTTTATTTGAAAACCAACCAGAATTGGCAACAGCTCATGCAAAAGGACAGCAACTGAACCTTCAAGACGCAGTACAAGGTGTATCAGTTCCTTTCCATCCAGGAGCAGAGAAATACTTTAAAGAAGTTGGAGCAATGAAATAATTAGGAGGATTGCCGGGCTGGAAGTATCCGGTCCGGCTTCTTTATTTATGAAGAAATATATCTATGCATTATGCTTCGTAGTATTGTGTGTTATTTTTCTCAATATACCAATGTTAAATAAGTTTACTATCTCTAATGGAAAAACAGGAGAGATCGTTTACATGGATGATATCGATAATACGAAGGAGTTTGTTGTTAGCTTCAAGCATTCAGTTAACCGTACACTAGTCAATGAATTTATTAAGATTCAGGGGGATAAGTTCATTGTTTATAAAACCACCTTTTATTCATACGGTGCTGGCATGCCGGAGTATGATGCAATTGGAGGGCAAAAGTTATCAATAAAAGATGGACTTGTGCAGATTGAAAATATTAACAGAGAGCTCAAAAATTTTACTTATTTAGTGGGAACATACGCTGATCACTCACTAAGCTATAAGAATAAGACCATGAAGCTCTCGGAGTACGTTAAACCACAGAATCCTGCGTTTTTCAGTGTGGGTAAAATTACACTCTTTGAATTTATAAAATATGAATTAATAAGATTATAATTAACTTTGGAGTTGTTTTTATAAACATAACTTGATAGATGTAGTAAATTGAGGAGGGATTACATGGATGAGAATAAAATTCTCAAAGAACAAGTACAAGAAATAGATTTAGATGAAATTATAGCAAAGTATGACAAAGAATCAAGTTTTAGAAAACTATCTGGTTATCAGATGAAAATAGTAACATCACTTGCAATTATGTTTTCGTTATTTCAGTTATATACAGCAATTTTTGGTGTGTTGCCAGCACAATTACAAAGGTCTATTCATATTACCTTTGCTTTTGTCTTAGCATACCTCATGTATCCAGCTAGTAAGAAAATGCCTAAGAACAAAATGCATTGGTTGGATGTTGGTTTAGCTGTCTTAGCAGGGGGTGTAGGACTATATATCCCATTTAACTATCATAGCCTAATAATGAGAGCTGGCGACCAGACTCCAGTAGATATTTTTGTTGCCATACTCGCAATACTATTAGTGTTGGAAGCAGCAAGAAGAGTAGTTGGGTTACCGATTGTTATAATTGCCAGTACGTTTTTACTTTATGCAAAATTCGGAGCATTTCTACCTGGTTTTTTAAACCATAGAGGTTATTCTATATCAAGAATTGTAAGTCATATGTATTACACAACTGAGGGTATATTAGGAACGCCTATTGCAGTATCCTCAACCTTTATATTCTTATTTATTTTATTTGGTGCTTTCTTGGATAAGACAGGAATAGGCAAGTTCTTCATCGATCTTGCTAATGCCATTGCTGGAAAAGCAGTGGGTGGTCCAGCAAAGGTTGCAGTACTTAGCAGTGCTCTAACAGGTACAATTTCTGGAAGTTCAGTTGCAAATACTGTAGGTACTGGAAGCTTCACAATTCCTCTAATGAAAAGCCTGGGCTACAAGCCTGAATTCGCTGGCGCAGTTGAGGCGGCAGCTTCTACTGGTGGACAAATCATGCCGCCTATCATGGGGGCTGCAGCGTTCTTAATGGCTGAGTTTATAGGAATACCATATAGCTCAATTGCAAAAGCAGCGGTAATTCCTGCATTGCTTTATTTCACTGGAATATGGATAATGGTTGATTTAGAAGCAAGAAAGACTGGTATGAAGGGTCTTGAATCATCAAAGCTTCCAAAGCTAGCAAGAGTTCTTGGAGAAAGATGGTTCCTGCTACTACCAATATTTGTAATAGTTTATATGCTTATGAATGGTACTACACCGATTAAAGCTGCTCTTTTCGGAATTCTTTCATCAGTAATTGTTGGTATGATACGAAAGGAAACTAGAATGAACTTGAAGACATTCTTCCAAGCGCTTGAGATGGGTGCTAAGGGTTCTTTAGGTGTTGCCATAGCTTGCTCTTGTGCAGGAATAATTGTAGGGACTGTAACACTTACGGGCTTAGGTCTTAAGATGGGGAATGGACTCGTTGAATTAGCAGGAGGGTATCTATTACCAACCTTGGTTTTGACAATGATATCATCACTTATACTTGGTATGGGCGCCCCAACAACAGCGAACTACATTATTACTTCTACAATAGCAGCACCAGCGCTTTTGAAGCTGGGAGTACATCCATTAACAGCTCATATGTTTGTTTTCTACTTCGGTATAATAGCCGATATAACACCACCTGTTGCTCTTGCGGCCTTTGCAGGTTCAGCAATAGCTAAGAGTGATCCAATAAAAACAGGTATAAATGCCAGCAAGCTCGCAATAGCAGCATTCCTCATACCGTATATGTTTGTTCTGAACCCTCAGCTGCTTCTTATAAATACAACGGGGCTTGAGATAATTCAGATAACAATTACATCCTTAATTGGTATGTTGGGAATAGGTATAGCTATGCAAGGCTTTATATTAGGAAAAGTAAATCCATTGCTAAGAGTACTGTTTATGGCAGGAGGACTTGCACTTATTGATCCAGGCCTATACACAGATATATTAGGTGTAACAATAGTAGGTTTCGGTATCCTTTATCAATGGAAAAAATATAAAAAGCCACCTACAGCAAACATTAGCGCATAGTAAAAAGATCTATATTTCTAAATATATAAATGTATAGTGATCAAATTATACAGAGCTATATAAAATCTTAGATAGAAAATAAGGAAGGGCAGAAATCCACTTGGATTGCTGGTCTTCCTTGTTTTTTGCCTAGATTAAGTTATTAACAGACATTGGTTAATAAATGACAACCCATATTACGAATAATACCATGATAGAATGGGGAACGCGTATGATAGGTCGGAAAAATAGCGAAACAGCGCAGAATTTCTCATTGAACAGCGAGAAATAAATATATTTCGCAGCATTATTTTACAAAATCATGCATAGGGACAGGCTTATAATAAACTTAAGATATTATTGTATGGCGAGGGGGATCATTATGCATAACAAGATTACAGAAATTATTGAATCATTGATAAGGGTTGAGGAAATAGCTTGCTGTGTCGGTTTTGATTTAGAAGCGGCAATGCTTCATACCAGATTAATTAAAGAGCTTAAAACTGAGTGTGACGCAAATAATATTGTCTGTAGAGAACTACTTAAAACAATGCCTTTAGCAAGAATTGATGATGCATCACTTCTGATAAATAGCTAAAGCCTATGGTTGCAATGATATTATAATAGTATTAAAGGAACGAATCATAAATAAAGACCAGTAATTTAAGGATTACTGGTCTTTGTTGCATTGCATATAAGATATAAAATTTAATACAAATCAAAAAAAATGTTTGCCGATCAATTATAAGGAAGTATCTGCATATTGTTGAGGATTTATAGATCAATATTGGTGAGAATATTTAAATGGAGAGTTGATTCAATGATTTACTTTCATATACGGGTAATGCTTATATCTATGTTGATTTGCTATACATGGGGAGAGTGGATTAAATATTATCTGACAATTCAATTCTTTATTATAGGCGATCTAATAGATTTTTTAGATTTTGACAATGTTCTTACTTAATTAGAGTTAAGGGAATTTTATAAAATTGAATGAATATCAGAAACATAAGGAATGTTGTGAACCATGCAGCACTGCGCTTTTTATGATGCAGCCATAATATTGTAAACATGCCGCAATTGAACAGAAAGGATGAAAATA